>CANPZR010000010.1 GCA_947589175.1 uncultured Lachnospiraceae bacterium
AGAACCAGCATATCCTTCGGGGCCAGCTTCATTTTGCGGCGGTCCAGGATAAAGCTGTCTTTCAGCCGGATGTAGTCCTCCTCATTGAAGAAGCGCTCCCGCTGCACACGGGTCATGTAGAGAAGATCTAATTCCGGCAGCACGTCCTCCAGCACATTTACCTCTTTGTAATCGATGTGGCCCGCGTCCAGGGTATCCCGTCTCAGATAGTCCGGAATCCTCAATTCTTCCGGAGAAATCAGGACAAATCTCACTTCCGGGTAGCGAACCATAGCGCTGATCAGGGAGTGGACGGTGCGCCCGAATTTCAAATCGCCGCACATGCCGATGGTGAGATGGTCGAGGCGGCCTTTCAGGTTCTTGATCGTCAGAAGGTCGGTCAGCGTCTGCGTGGGGTGGTTGTGGCCGCCATCCCCGGCGTTGATCACGGGAATGGAGGAGTGGAGGGACGCCACATAGGGAGCGCCTTCCTTGGGATGCCGCATGGCGCATATGTCCGCGTAACTGGAAATGACGCGGATGGTGTCGGAGACGCTCTCGCCCTTGGCGGCGGAGCTGGAATCAGCGGAAGCAAATCCCAGAACCTGTCCGCCCAGATTCAGCATGGCCGACTCGAAGCTGAGCCTCGTCCGGGTGCTGGGCTCGTAAAAACAGGTGGCCAGCTTTTTCCCGTGGCAGACTTCTGAAAATCGGGCCGGATTCTCTATGATCTGCTCTGCCAGCGAAATCAGGTCGTCCGTCTCCTCGACGGTAAGATCCAAAGCATTCATAAGATGTCTCATGTTTCCTCCATTCTGCGGTGCGACCCGCCGGGTGGTATTTTTATAATTTTACCTCATTTTGGAAGCATTGACAACAGGAAATTTTAAATCCGAAATTAAAAACAGGTTCAAAACCGGATTAAATTCGGAATCCGGAATTGAAAATTATCATTGCATTATAGCGGAAAAACAAGTATACTGATACGGGGGCAGGGCGTCTGTTTTCCTGCTCCGGCATTATGTGACATTCTGGAAATTATGAAGGAGGCAGCATATGGTACATTTATATGAAGGCGGAGCGTACCTGGCGGGCGGAGAACTGATCCCGGACTCGCCGGAGGCTCTGGCGGCGGTCGAGGCAAAGACCGGCGTAAAGACGACAAGGGAAGAAGCGGCGAAAGGCACGATGGCATATGGAATTTTATCTTCCCACAATACATCCGGCAGCATGGAAAATCTGAAAATCAAATTTGACAAGCTGACGTCCCACGACATTACCTTCGTGGGTATATTGCAGACGGCGAGGGCGTCCGGACTGGAGAAATTCCCGGTTCCCTATGTGCTGACGAACTGCCACAACAGCCTGTGCGCGGTGGGCGGCACGATCAATGAGGACGACCACGTATTCGGACTTTCCTGCGCCAAGAAATACGGCGGCGTCTATGTACCGCCTCATCAGGCGGTGATCCACCAGTTCGCGAGGGAGATGTTAGCGGCCGGGGGCGCGATGATTCTTGGCTCGGACAGCCACACCCGCTATGGAGCGCTGGGAACGATGGCCGTGGGAGAGGGCGGTCCGGAGATTGTAAAGCAGCTTTTAGAGCAGACCTATGACATTCCGATGCCGGGCGTGGTCGCTATCCACCTGACCGGCAAGCCGGAGAAGGGCGTGGGGCCGCAGGATATCGCGCTGGCGATTATCGGAGCTGTATTTAAAAATGGATATGTGAATAATAAGGTCATGGAGTTCATCGGCGACGGCATTGACAATTTAAGCGTCGATTTCCGAATCGGCGTGGACGTTATGACGACGGAGACGACCTGTCTTTCTTCCATCTGGAGGACGGACGACGCCGTGAAAGAATTTTACGAGATTCACAAGAGACCGGAGGATTATAAGGAGCTGAATCCGGCGGATGTGGCTTATTACGATGGGGTAGTGGAGGTTGACCTCTCACAGGTGAAACCGATGATCGCAATGCCGTTCCACCCCAGCAACGTCTACACGATTGAGGAGCTGAACCAGAATCTGGAGGATATTCTCCGAGATGTGGAGAAAAAGGCGCTTGTGAGCCTGGACAACAACAATATCGACTTCAAGCTGACGGACAAGATCCGGGACGGCCGGCTCTATGTGGAGCAGGGCGTTATCGCGGGCTGCGCCGGCGGCGGATTTGAAAATATCTGCGACGCGGCGGACATCCTCCGCGGAAAGACTATCGGCAGCGATGAGTTTTCGCTGAGCATTTATCCGGCCTCCCAGCCTGTATTTATGGAGCTTGTGAAAAATGGCCGGATCGCGGATTTGATGGCTACGGGAGCCACCGTGCGCACGGCGTTCTGCGGCCCGTGCTTTGGCGCCGGGGACGTGCCGAGCAACAAGGGACTGAGCATCCGCCACTCGACGAGGAACTTCCCGAACCGCGAGGGCTCCAAGGTGACCAATGGACAGATTGCCTCCGTGGCGCTGATGGACGCCCGCTCGATTGCGGCGACGGCGGCGAACAAGGGGTATCTGACGGCGGCGACCGATGTGGACGCGGAATTTACGAAGCCGAAGTATTATTTTGATAAATCCATCTATGACAACCGCGTGTTCAACGGCGTTGGCAAGGCGGATCCGAGCGTGGAGATCAAGTTCGGCCCCAACATCGTGGACTGGCCGAAAATGCAGGCGCTGACCGACCACGCGCTCTTGAAGGTGGTATCCATGATTCACGATCCGGTTACCACGACGGACGAGCTGATTCCATCGGGAGAGACCTCATCTTACCGCTCCAACCCGCTTGGGCTGGCGGAGTTTACTCTGTCGAGGAAGGATCCGGCCTATGTGGGCAAGGCGAAGGAGGTCCAGAAGGTGGAGAAGGCGCGTATTGCCGGCGAGGATATTTACGCGCAGGACGGCGCGCTGAAGGGCATTTATGACGCCATCCGCGAGAAGTTCGGCGATGAAATCGTGCCGGAGCAGACGGAAGTGGGAAGCGTGATTTTTGCCGTGAAGCCGGGAGACGGTTCGGCGCGCGAGCAGGCGGCGAGCTGCCAGCGCGTGCTGGGCGGCATGGCCAATATAGCCAGAGAGTACGCGACCAAGAGATACCGCTCCAACCTTATCAACTGGGGCATGCTGCCGTTTGTGTTCGACGGGGATCTGCCCTTTGACAAGGACGATTACATTTTGGTCAAGGACATCAAGGAGGCCATCATTTCCAAAAATGACGCGATCAAAGCCTATGTGGTCAATAAGGGAATGAAGGAGATGGAGCTGCACCTGGGAAATCTCACGGACGATGAGAGAGAGATTATCCTGAAAGGATGCCTGATCAATTATAATAGGAAAAATTAGTTTCCGACATGGATAACAGGAAAAATTAAAAATGTGCAGATTTTGATTTTAAAGCCTTCAGGATGTTGCAGATATCATTTACATCCTGAGGGCTTAATTCATCAAAACGGTCTAACTGGGCTTTTATGGAGTCGATGGTCTCATTTTTGACATTCTTTGCCTTTACGTTCAAAAAATAGGAGGTCAGCGTACTGGTGATGCTACCGATCATTCCAATTCCGACCAACATGAGGACCATAGCGATGATCCGGCCATAAAAGGTAGAGGGCGAGATATCGCCATATCCAACGGTAGTGGTGGTCACAAATGCCCACCAGACTCCATCGCTGAGGCTCATTCCTTCCGTCAGGTGAATCAGTATGCCTCCAATAAAAATCATGGCAGTTGTCAGAAAAACAATATATTTGAAACCGTTGGTGTTAAAAAAACGCCGTGCTTTTCGGAGCGGCCGGCACAAAAATCCCAGTATTCGCGGGAGCCTGGAAAGAGTGGAGAGTTTCGCGAGTCTTGTTATTTTAAATGCCCGGAATACAGTATAAAAGGGGAATATCGCAATCAGATCGCAGATATTGGACCGGACGAAGGCTTTTTTGTCGGGAGCTAAGTACAGCCTGATTACATAATCTGCCAAAAAGGCGGTTAAAAGACAGCGGTCTAGGATAATCTGCCATCCGCTCAAGCCTTCATACAAGTCCATTATCGTCAAGCTTACAGCGATGATGGCGAGAATACTGATTGTGATGTCGTATATGGTGTGCTGAACTTTGGTTATCTTCATTAAGATCATTCCCTTCTGTCCCTTGTTTAGTTACATATTGTATCACTTTCGGAGAAATAAGACAATAGCGTTGTGGAAAAATAGAAAATAGAAATTACACTGTTAGTTTATTGAAAGACATCGGAATCTGTGATATGATGATAAATAATTACTGAGGGGAGTATTATATGTTACAAAAACAGACATTTAAACAGGAAGTCATTAAAGCAGATATGAATATGGTTTTGGATATTTATGAACTGGTTCATACAACAATTAAAGATATATACCAAAGGTATTATATTGAATGGACAGAGTTTACAGTATGAGAGCGCCATTTCAGATGTGATAGATGGTATGTAAGAGGTAAAGAATATGAAAAAATTCATTGCATTTTTTTTAATAATGTTTCTGTGCTTGCTAAATGGATGTGATAAAAAAGAAGAAGAAAATGCAACTAATTCGGCAATAAATGTGAATATGCAGATCACAGCAGATTATAGCAAGGAATTAGTTGTGCCGGATCCGGAAAGTTCGGAAGAAGAGGTTTCTGTTGTTATGCGTTATATTCCAGATTTTGAAAAGTACGAAGCATATGAAGATATGGATAAATGTTATAAATCCTGTGAAGTTGATTTAAGTTATTTAGGATTCGATAATAAAATGACGATTTTAGCATTTCAAATAGGTGCCGTAACCAGTCATACATCTAAATATATACATATTGCGTATGATATTCCAAATGGATATTTATATGATGAAGAATTACCGGTTTTAATCAACAGAGATGTATATGCAAATTGTTTGGTCTTAGTTGTAAAAGATTCTTTGAAAGAGGATGAAGATAATTATATCATTGTTTTGGATTATGATAAAAAGAAAAGTTATGTCATAAAAACTTCCATATGGAATCCAATGGACGAACATATGCCGTCATTGCAGCTGTTTGATTTTACTGGGGACGGCTTACAGGATATAGTGATTTCAAATTCATTAAATGAATGTTACGTTAATATGCAAATTTTTACTTTTTCTGAAAATAAATTTAGAAATATATATTCTAATTTGGGAGGAGAAGAAAAAACGGGAGATAAGATTTCGGGACAACTTACGGATAATTATAAAATTGTTTTTGAATATAAGCCAATAGGTTTGAAAAAGGAAAAAAGCTTATTAAAGCTTGGATATTCAAAAAAACAATTGCGTTATAGTTATAATAAAGAAGGTAAAGTAAAAAAAGGTAGGGATATACAAATAGATTTGGCTCAAGATATGAAAATATGTGATCAAAACGAATATGATCATGTTATACGTTATAGCCACTCAGTTACATTGGGAAAATATAACCATATTTGTGAAATATATGTGTATTTGAAATATAATACTAAAGAGGATAGGATGGATATTTATAAGATAGATATGAAATGGGATAAATAAGTTTATACTATTCAAATAAAGAAAGTTTCTTGATATTTTCTTTACCTTAGCGTATAATAAGGTATGAAAGGAGTGATGATTATGGCACAGGTAGTTAATGTAGGCAGAGAGAAGCGTATTCCCTTTGAAGTGAGTGTTGATCCATTCTATTCCGAAGAAAATATGACAAGATTGAGAAAGGCTATTCAAGACCTTGATGCAGGAAAGGGAACGGCTCATGAGGTAGACTATGAATAGTAAGCCAGAACCGTTAAGAGGCGATTTAAGCGGCTTTTGGAGCCGCAGGATAGACGACACAAATCGTCTTGTATATCGCATAAGGAACGGTAACATAGAGATAGCACAGTGTGGTTCTCATTATAGGGACAAATGAGAACGAATTAGCGGAACAATAATTAAGATATTCTTTCCTATGGGAAGGTGACACTGGTGCAGGCGGGAAGCATTTCCCGCCATTTCTAATATGTGAGAAAAAATTATTGTAAGATCTTTTTTAAAGGCATAGAAAAAATTAGGTTATCCAAGTTCTTTATCATGCTTTATGATATCTTCCACTTCACAGTCAAGTATAAAACAAAGGACATTCAGAGTTTTTGTTGTGATAGCTTTTCCGTGCTTCATGCGCTGGATAGTGTTAGCGGAGATTCCATGTTTGAAAATTAGTGCATATTCGGTGATTTCCTTGGCTTTCAGCGTCTGGTAAAAAGGTTCATAAGATATCATTATAAGTCCTCCTCGTGTTCGGATGATAAAACGATACCATAGTTGATTTTTTGAATATGCTAAATAGTGTCTGCTTTGGAATGAAAACAGAAGTCAACGAAATGATTGCAGAATACAACTCTCCACAGGATCCGCCGGCAGACGGAGGCAATGATGATCCGGACGGCAGCGATTCCGCAAATGATAACTGGGGCACCAGAGCGGGCTTATAGCCCGCGTCCCGAGCCACCCGTTTTACGGGTGGGGCGACTTACTTCTATTTGCATCATAACTTGGTTATGAAAAAACCTAAATGGTTATTGACAACCAAAAATAAAAGTGATATAGTATACACACAAGAACTTGGTTATGAAAAACCAAAGGAGGTTAAGCGTGTTAAATACTACTTTAAAAGAACTCAAAGAAGAAGAATTTACAAGTGTCGAAAAAGTAACCTTTGATATATCCACCAGAATGAGAGGCAATAATGTAATTACGCCTAGTCAATTATTTGGCATGGCATATTTGGCATATTTGGTAGCTGATAATGGTATAGAGAATGTGGAAGAACTTATCGAATATGTAGATAAAGAATTACCTATGGAGCGGGCTTTATTTGTAAGAGAAGCAGTTAAAGATGCTTGGTCTGTTGCGATTGATTTGGGAGTTTCTTACACAACAGAAACTTTGGTGGCTACATTGTTATGGATGCCTACTTCAAGCGGAAGATATGGTGCAGAGATGGAAACACCGGAGAGCGTAGTAAAGCTTGCAACAAAGATTTTGAATATTGAGAATGATAATGTTGCAGATTTTTGTAGTGGAACCGGTAACTTCCTTATGGAAGCAATAGAGGATTCGCCTAATTCAAAGTATTATGGAATTGAGATAAATACACATTGCAAAGAGATTTCGACTATAAGATTACAGCTCATTTCGGAACATATTACGATTGAGCAAGGAAATGTTTTGGAAATGGATGCTTCAAAGAAATTTGACAAGATTTTCTGTGACTATCCTTGGAGCATGAAAGTGTTTAATCTTGGAAAAGAAAAGATGCAGGAATTTGAAATGATTATTCCCGAAATCAAGAAGGTTGCAAATGCCGATTGGCTATTCATATTGAATGTTATGAAGCATTTGGAGGAAGATGGAAAGGCAGTTGTGATAACAACTAATGGAACAACATGGAACGGTGGAATTAGTAAAATAATCCGTGAGAAGTTTGTGAAATTAGGATGGATTGAAGCAGTTATTTCACTGCCGGGCAATCTGTATACATCGACTTCTATACCCACATCACTACTTGTATTAAGTAAAGGAAATAAATCTATCCGAATGATTGATGCCAGTGCAATGGCAGCAATTGGCAGAAGACAGAATTTGTTGTCAGATGAAGCGATTGCTAATATAGTAAATATGCTTGAAGAAGATACGGGTAATGCAAAGAGTGTTACTATCGACGAAATCCAAGACCAGGATTATGCAATCAATCCTTCCCGTTTTCTAGAAGTAGAGATAGAAGTTGAAGATGGTGTGCCTTTTGAAAATTTAATTTTAAATGTAACAAGAGGTGCACAGGTCAAAGCAAATGAACTTGATGAAATGGTTTCAGAAGAACCTACAGATTACCAATATTTGATGCTTGCCAATATTCAGGATGGAATTATTAGTGATGAACTTCCATTTCTTAAATCAATGGATAAGAAAATGGAGAAGTATTGTATAAAGAATAACAGTCTTGTCATTTCAAAGAATGGAGCTCCAGTTAAAATCGCAGTAGCTTCAGTTGCAGAAGGAAGAAAGATTTTAGCGAACGGAAATCTTTATGTGATTGAATTGAATGAGTCTAAGGCTAATCCGTACTTTGTTAAGGCATACTTAGAAAGTGAGAATGGTACGATCGCTTTATCTCGTGTTACAGTAGGAGCCACATTACCGAGTATTCCGGTAGATGGATTGAAAAAGATTATGATACCTTGTCCGGATATGTCTGTGCAGAATGAGGTGGCTGAAAAATATTTGGCAAAGATGGATGAGGTAAAAATTTTAAAACATAAGCTTGCAAGGGCAACAGCAGAATTGAAGTCCATATACGAGGAGAAATGTTGGAACGACTGATTGAAGAGGATTACATATAAGCAAAAAATCGTGCTTGTGTGTCGTAACTATTTAATAAAGAGGGAGACTGATAATATGTCAATGAACGAACTGCAAAAGCAGACTAACGCAAATATACAGGCGAAAGCCAATCTGATTTGGGAAATAGCAACACATTTGTCAGGCTTATTCAAGCCACACGAATATGGTAAGGTTATCCTACCTATGACAGTTTTGAAACGCTTCGATGATGCTTTAAAAGAAACCAAAGACGATGTGGTTAAAATGTCTAAGAAGCTGGATGAACAGCATACGGAAGGTGCTGTACGTGATGGTGTTCTTCGCACAGTGGCAAAGCGTGATTTTTACAATACAAGCAATTTTGATTTTGCCAAATTGATTGCTGACCCAGATAATATAGAGGAAAATTTTGAAGAATACCTGCAAGGTTTTTCTGATAATGTGAAAGATATTATTGAGAATTTCGACTTTGATAATACAGTTAAGCTGATGGTAAAAGGCGGAGTACTCTTTGTAACACTTCAAGAGTTTAATTCTGTCAAAGCTGATATGTCTCCGGATAAGATTACTTCTGCTGATATGGGTTATATTTTTGAAGAATTGATTCGTAAGTTCTCAGAGTCTTATGATGAACAAGCTGGAGCACACTTTACAAGCAGGGATATTATCTATCTTATGACAGAATTGCTGGTGGCTTCTGAAAAGACAGAAATTATGGAAAATGGATGTACCAAGACGGCTTACGATATGGCTATGGGGACATCGCAGATGCTGGGCTGTCTAACAGAACGTTTACATGAGATTAGTAGTGAAGCGGATTTAACTTGTTTTGGGCAGGAGTTTAATCCTGAAACTTATGCAATTGCAAAGGCAGACATGCTCATAAAGGGTGGCAATGCATCTGGTATGAAGTATGGCGATACCTTAAGTGATGATGCTTTTGACGGGTATGAGTTCGACTACATTATTTCCAATCCACCTTTCGGTATTGATTGGAAACGTGAAAAAGAAGCAGTTGAAAAAGAAGCAAAGCGTGGTTATGAAGGCCGTTTCGGCCCTGGAGTTCCTGCTATTTCAGACGGACAGATGCTGTTTATGCTCAATGGTGTAAAGAAGTTAAAAGAAGGTTCCGGAAGGATGGCGATTATTCAAAATGGTTCTTCACTCTTTACTGGGGATGCCGGAAGTGGTGCTTCTGAAATTCGTAAATATGTGATTGGAGAAGATTTAGTTGAGGCGATTGTTCAATTGCCTACGGACTTGTTTTACAATACGGGTATCCCTACATACGTTTGGATTTTGACCAAAGGTAAGGATATGAAGCGCAGTGGCAAGGTACAGCTTATTGATGCCAGTAAATGTTTTGTGAAGCGTCGTAAGAATATTGGTTCAAAGAGAGTTGACCTTGATGATGCCTGCATTGAACTTATTCTCAAGGCATATGAAGGCTTTGACAATGAAACATATGAGGATAATGGACTGCTTGTAGAGTCAAAGGTGTTTGATAATGAGTTCTTTGGATTTACAAAGGTTACAGTGGAGACAGCACAGGTGGATGAAGCTGGTCAGCCAATCTTGAAAAAAGGAAAGAGACAGCCAGTAAAAGGAGCTACAGATACGGAAATCATTCCTTTGAGGGAAGATATAGTTGCATATATGGAAAAGAATGTATTGCCATATAATCCGAATGCCTATATCGATTCGTCAAAGGATAAGAAAGGTTATGAAGTGCCGTTTACAAGATTATTCTATAAATTTGAAGCACCTGCTTCTTCGGATTCTATATTTGAGGAGATAAAAGCGTTGGAAGCGGAAGAAACAATTTTGATGAAGGAGTTGTTTGGGAATGCGTGAGATGAAAGATAGTGGAGTGGAATGGTTGGGACAGATACCAAAAGATTGGAGCATTACGAGAATTAAAAATCTTTTTGAATTGCGTAATGAAAGAAATTATGAGGCTCTGGAAGATGTTAACCTAATCTCGTTATACACAGACAAAGGTGTTGTTCAGCACAGTGATTTAACAGAAACAACTGGCAATAAGGCTGTTACTGCTGATGGATACAAAATTGTGAAAGAAAATGATATTGTGGTAAACATTATTTTGTGTTGGATGGGAGCAGTAGGCAGATCGGCTTACAATGGTGTCACGAGTCCAGCATATGATGTGTATAAGCCACTTAGTGATACCAACAGTAGATATTATCACTATCTGTTTAGAACTTCGCAATTTAATGGTGAATGTTTTCGCTATGGACGTGGAATTATGCTGATGAGGTGGCGGACATATTCAACAGAGTTTAGGGCTATTGAGGTACCGTTACCGTCATTAGGTGAACAGAAGAAAATAGTAGAATTTCTTGATGAAAAGATGAATAATGTTGATATGCTAATTGGTAATGTGCAAAAGCAAATTGAAAAGCTAAAAGCTTACAAACAGAGCTTGATTACCGAAGTTGTTACTAAAGGGCTTGATTCAACTGTGCCGATGAAAGATAGCGGCGTTAATTGGGTTGAGAAAGTGCCAAGCACATGGAATGTCGTTCCTCTAAAATCAATATTTAGCTTTGGAAAAGGTTTGCCGATTACAAAAGAAAACTTAGTAGATGATGGTATTCCGGTAATTAGCTATGGACAGATACATGCAAAATGGAACACTGGTGTGACAACTCATGAGAGATTGCTGCGTTATGTCGACGAAGCTTATTTGGAGAGTAATAAAAGTGCCCTAGTGAAGAAAGGTGACCTAATTATGGCTGATACTTCGGAAGATAGGGATGGTTGTGGTAATTGTGCTTATATAGATACTGATGAAACATTGTTTGCTGGTTATCATACAATTATTCTTAATGCCTTAAACTCTGAGGATAATAAGTATTTTGCGTATCTATTTTTGACAGACCATTGGAGAAGCCAGATACGCAAGGCAGTTTCGGGAGTGAAGTTATTTAGTATATCAAGAAGAATCTTAGGTGGCGTATCTGTTCTGGTTCCTGATAATACTGAAGATATAGTAGCTTATTTGGATGGAAAGTGTTCTCAAATCGACCGTCTGATCGCCATCAAGCAGGCGAAAATCGAGAAATTGGAACAATATAAGCGTTCTCTTATTTACGAATATGTCACAGGTAAGAAGGAGGTATCATAGTTGGATAAAAGCGAAAAGAGATTTGAACGAGATATAGAGTCATTCCTTATCTCACCGGAAGGTGGATATATTCAGTTCTGCGGTCAGGACACAGAGGGGAATTGGGTACATAATCGTCAGCATGACGTAGCTAAGTGTATCTACATGGATGTGCTTTGCGAATTTATTGATAAGACACAGCCGAAGGAATGGGCGAAGTATGTAAAGTATTATGGTAAAAATGCAGCAGAGAAGTTGTATCATCGTTTAGAGACTACTATATCCAATCAAGGCTTGTTATATGTTCTTCGTAATGGAATTGAGGATATGGGCTGTAAGTTGAAAATGTGTTATTTCAAACCGGAATCTGAACTCAATCCATTGGCGGTAGAGCGTTATGAGGCAAATATTCTTGGTTGTACTCGTCAGTTCCGCTATAGTACTGCGAATACCAATACCATAGATATGGTTCTTTCTGTAAATGGTATTCCGGTAGTGGCTTTGGAACTGAAAAATCAACTGACAGGACAGGATTACCGCTGTGCAATCAATCAGTTCAAGGAGGATCGAAGCTCTAAAGAATTTGCCTTCAGGTTAAACCATCGTTTCTTGGTTTATTTTGCAGTAGACTTGTATGAGGCTTGTATGACTACTCAGTTGGCAGATGGTAATACTCATTTTTTGCCGTTTAACCAAGGGTCAAATGGTGCAGGAGTAATGGGAGGAGCAGGAAATCCACAGAATCCAACTGGGTATGCAACAAGTTATCTGTGGGAAGAAGTACTGCAAAGAGATAGCTTACTTGATCTTATCCACCGTTTCATATCTTTTGTTAAGGAAAAAGAAGAAGTGGTTAAAAATGGCGTTACTAAAATGGTAACAAAAGAAAAGATGGTTTTTCCGCGTTATCACCAGTATGATGTTGTGAAAAAAATTATGGCTGATGTGAAAGAAAATGGTGTAGGGAACAATTACCTGATTCAGCATTCGGCCGGCTCCGGCAAGTCTAATTCTATCGCATGGATTGCCTATAGATTAGCATCCGTACACGATGCAGATAACAAAGGTTTATTTGATTCTGTCATTGTAGTTACAAACCGTGTTGTACTGGATGGTCAGTTGCAGGATACTATTAACAGTTTTGAACATCAGGTAGGTTTGGTGGAAGCCATTGATGATAAGAAGAACTCTAGAAGTCTTGCTGAAGCTATCAATGATAAAAAACGTATTATTATCTGTACTATTCAGAAATTCCTTTTTGCGAAGAAAGATATGGAAAAGTTTCGTGGGCGTAAATTTGCAGTCATTATTGATGAAGCACATCAGGGACAAAACGGTGAAAGTGCAAAGACTCTTAGGCGTTGTCTGATAGATATAGGTGTAGCAATTAAGGAATATGCAGAAGAAGCAGGAATAGAAGAAGATGAAGTGGATTTGACAGATGAATAT
The DNA here is from genome assembly GCA_947589175.1 of uncultured Lachnospiraceae bacterium. GTDB lineage: Bacteria > Bacillota > Clostridia > Lachnospirales > Lachnospiraceae > Eubacterium_F. Next base: position 12,918 of record CANPZR010000010.1, read on the forward strand.
ATCAATGCTGTTATCGGTCAGGGAAGACATGAGAATCAATCGTTCTTTGCATTTACTGCAACTCCAAAGCAACCTACAATAGAGACTTTTGGAACTGTTGTTGGAATAAATGAGAATGGTGAGCCGATTAGAGCACCATTTCATGTGTACTCAATGAGACAGGCAATCGAAGAAGGATATATTCTTGATGTGTTAGCGAATTATACAACTGTAAAAGAGGCGTTTAAGCTAATAAAGGTATCCGAGGACAATCCGGAACTGATTGAAGGACCGACATCCCGTGCATTGTTTAAGTATTATAAGAAGCATGGTTATACAATCGCTCAGAAAACAGAGATGATAATGACGAACTTCCTTGAAAACTGTCGCTATCAGATAGATAAAAAGGGCAAAGCAATGGTTGTGGCAGATAGTCGAGCAAATGCTGTTCGTTATTATCTTGCAATTAAGAATTATATAAAAGAGCATCCTGTAGAATGTGCAGGAAGTGATGTTATGATTGCATTTTCCGGGGAAGTAAGGCTTGAGGATTATCCGAGAGAAAAGCCATTCGCTGAGGCTACTATGAATGTGGATGAAAATGGAAAGTATATTACCACGGATAAGAGGTTCCGTAAGGCGTTCCACAGTAGTCAGTATAATATTCTGGTCGTTGCGAATAAGTACCAAACCGGTTTTGATGAACCACTGCTTCATACGATGTATGTTGATAAAAAGTTACATGATGTTACAGCAGTACAGACACTTTCTCGTTTGAATCGTACAACTTCGGGAAAGAATAACACCTTTGTATTGGATTTTGAAAATACGGAAGAAGATATTAAGGGAGCTTTTCTTCCATACTATGAAGATACAATTATGGAGGGCGACACGGATATTAATGCTGTATACGACATCAGAAACAAGATTCATGATTATATGATTTATAACTATGATGATGTGGATGTGTTCAATAAGTTTATGGTTTCTAATATGGGTAAGAATCAGGATGCGGCAGCCTTGGGCAGATTGGCGGGTATGTTCCGTCCGGTAATCCAGAGATATAAGGATTTGGATGAGGATGACAGAGAAGCTTCCAGAGATTTTATACGCAGATTTAACCGTATTTACTCGTATGTTACACAGCTAGTGCGTTTGCATGATGCGGAGCTGTTTCATGAATATCAGTACACAACACATCTTGTAAAATTGCTTCCGAGACCGGATGTGGTAGATTATGTTGATATTGATGATAAGATTCGACTGGAATATGCCTCACTTACAGAGACCTTTGCAGGAGCAATTGTATTGGATGAAAAGCCGCCAGTTTTTGTGCCAGGTGGAAGTGTGACACCTAAGAAGAATAACAAGAAAAAAGATACTTTGCAGAGCATCATTGACAAGGTTAATGAACGTTTTAGTGGTAACTTTACTGATGCTGACAGAGTAATCATTGAAGGTATTTATCAGATGTTTATGAAGGATACCGAGGTGAAGAAGTTTAAGAAGTATGCGAAGGAAAATAGTACGGAAATGTTTGTGAAATCGTTATTTCCGGATAAGTTCAGGGATATTGTGACACAATGTTTCTTAGATAATAACGATTCTTTTGCAAAATTGTTTAATGACCCGGATTTTTATCAGAAGGTTCAGGATGCAATGGCAGCAGAATTGTATAAGGCGTTAAGAAAGGATTGATGGAAAATGATGACATTTTTTCAATATGAAAAAGATGTAAAGAATATAGAATATTATGAAATTCTTGAAAATCTTATGGAACGCTGGGAATATGAAACGGTTGAATTTAAGGAAGCAAAAAGTAATTTTGATACCGATAAAATAGGAAGATATTTTTCAGCATTGAGTAACGAAGCTAATTTAAAGCAACAGCAATATGGCTGGCTTGTATTCGGCGTTAGCGAGAAGGACAAGACTAAGCATGTTGTTGGAACTGCATATAAGCAGGGAGAGCAAAGTCTGCTTGAAAAATTTAAGTATGAAATATCAAGAGATACTACAAATGGAATGACTTTTTATGAAATTGTAGAGATATTTCCGCTTGTAAATGGCAAAAAGTTACGAGTATTAATGTTTAAGGTTCCGGCGGCAGCGACGGGGATTCCTACTGATTGGCGTACAAATTATTATGAACGCTCCGGTGAAAGTCTGGTGCCGCTCAAACAATACAAAATTGATGCAATAAGGTCGCAGGAGAGGAAAGACTGGTCAAAGCAGATAATTGAAAAGGCTACTATTGCCAACCTTGATAAATCAGCTATTGAATTAGCCAGAGAAAAATACAAAGAAAAGATGAATCAGGAGCATATTTCAAGTGAAGTTGATAATATGTCTGATGAAGAATTTTTAACAAAAGTTAAGCTTCTGATTGAGGGCAAGGTGACGAATGCAGGAATGCTTCTGCTTGGTTCTTCGGATTATGATTATCTGCTTTCATCTGCACCGAGTATCATGTGGAGGTTATACGGTGCGGATGGAAGTGACAAGGATTATGAAATATTTAAAATACCATTTATCAATGTTGTGGATAAGGTGTTTTCCAAGGTGCGTAATCTGACATACAGATACATGCCGAATCAGTTTACACTATTTCCGATGGAAACAGAGCAATATAATAGCTGGCTGATTCGAGAGTTACTAAATAATTGTATTGCACATACCAATTATCAGCTGGGTGGAAGAATCTATGTGAATGAATTTGAAGATAAGATAAAATTCACGAATCCCGGAGATTTTATTCCGCAGAAAATAGAGAATGTGTTGGAAGTCAGTTATAATCCGCCATTTTACCGAAATCAATTATTAGCTGAGTCAATGGTTGCATTTCATATGATTGATACGGCAACTCTTGGAATAAGAAGAGCATATAACATTCAAAAAGCTAAGTATTTTCCGATGCCGGATTACAATATTTCCTCTGGAACACAGGTTGAAGTTACCGTGTATGGAAAAACAATAGATGATAATTATATGCACATTTTATATGATCATCAGGACTTAGACTTGCAGACCGTATTTCTCCTTGACCGTGTCCAGAAGGGACTTCCGATTGACAAGAAAGATGTAGAAAAATTAAGAAATGCCAAATTGGTTGAAGGAAGGATAACAAGTTTATTTTTATCCGCATCTGCTTCCAAAAGCATAGATGATAGTACAAGTTATATTAAGAATAAAGGATTTGATGATAAGTACTATAAGGATTTGATTATTGAGTACTTAAAGCAATATGGTAAAGCAAAAAGACGAGATATAAAAGAATTGCTGTGGGATAAATTGCCGGATGCTTTATCCGAAAAGCAGAAAGAAAATAAAATTCATAATATACTGACTGCCTTAAGGAAAAGCGGTGTAATAGACACGGATTCAGATAACCAGCAAAAGTCCTGTTGGATTCTTAAGTAGAGCTTGGTTAAAATCTCGGTTTAAACCAAGATATTCTGTATTATAATCGGATAACAGGGAAAGGATTAACCGAGAATTAACCAAGGTTTTAACAAAGATGCGAGAAGAAATGGGCAGAATTGGAAGGAGAAAAATGTTGAGAACGTCAATGTGTTAAATATCATAATCGGTTACTAAGAGGTCTTACGGAGTGGACGGTTTCTACTCGCTCTGAAGAAGAAATTACAAAAGAGCAGGTTTTATCAGTATTAGGATTAAAAAAAGACGAGCTTATTGGAGATCATAATTTTGCAACAGACGAGCCTTTTTTTGTTACGTGTACAATGGATAAAAAATTTGAAGGGTGCATGGAAAAATATAATGTTCCCGTAGCAGTTGAAGCTATAAAATCTGTTGATAAAAAAATTAAAGAAGTGCTGCGTTTGGCAAACTGTTTGTATAAAAAACGGGAAAAACAACAGTTATTGCGGTTCTCATTATAGGGACAAATGAGAACGAATTAGTGGAACGATTTTATTTCGCAAAACGAGGAGGAGAAAAAATAATGGCATCAAGAAATGGCCGATGAATTTATAGAATATGCCTGCGGAAAGTGCGAACAGGAGATATACGCCTTGTTCAACAATTTGGACTGCTTGGATGAGAAAACGATGGCGTGGCGAAGAAGGTAATATTTGCAAAACTTGTAGAAGGCTATCGCCGCCTTGCGAAATTTCCCCTCCCGTGTTAGAATGTTTTTTAAAAGGAAAACGGACAGGAGGACAGGTCATGGAGAAAAAAATTTTAGATACCAGGGTGGTCGCTATCGGCAAGCAGAATTTTGAGGACATGATCAGTCACAACAATTTTTATATCGACAAGACACATTTTATCAGGGAATGGTGGGAAAATGAGGATTCCGTTACCCTCATTACCCGCCCGCGCAGGTTTGGGAAAACTCTGTTAATGAGCATGACAGAGCAGTTTTTTTCCGTGGAATACAGGGAAAAGTCTTATTTGTTTGAAGGGCTGGATATTTTCAGGGAAGATGCCTACAGGAAGCTGCAGGGCACTTACCCTGTTATTTTCTTGAACTTTGCCTCTGTGAATGAGACACATTTTCAGGGATTTTGCAGGAGAATCCAAAGCCTAATCAGTGAAGTTTACCGGAAGAACAGTTACCTGACGGAATCAGGATATCTTGATGAAGTGGAAAAAAAGCAGTTTATGAAAATCCGTTCTAAAGAGGCAGAGCAGGAGGATTATTCGGAAGCCATCCGGACATTGTGCGGCTATCTGTCGCGTTTTTATGGGAAAAAAGCCATTATCCTCCTGGACGAATATGATACGCCTATGCAGGAAGCTTACCTGCACGGTTACTGGGACGGCATGATTGCCTTTATCCGAAACCTGTTTAATGCTACATTCAAGACCAACCCTTACATGGAACGGGCGCTCCTGACCGGGATTACCAGAATCAGCAGGGAATCTATTTTTTCGGATCTGAACAATTTGAAGGCAGTCACTACTACGACGGAGAAATATATGGACAGCTTTGGCTTTACGGAGGAGGTTTTTAATGCCCTTGACAGCAGGGGCCTTGGGGAGCGGAAAGAGGATGTCAGGCAGTGGTACGACGGCTTTACGTTCGGCAGCCTGAAAGACATTTACAACCCGTGGTCCATCCTTAATTTTCTGGATGAGAAAAAGCTGCTGCCTTACTGGGCCAACACCAGCTCTAACGGTCTGCTCAGCCGGCTACTGCAGTCAGCGAATAAAGAGACAAAGCAGAAACTGGAAAAACTCCTGAAAGGTGGGACCATAACGGAATCCTTAGACGAACAGCTTGTGTTCGATCAACTGGATGAAAATGTGGACGCCATATGGAGCCTGATGCTGGCGGGCGGCTATTTAAAAGTGGAATCTGTAAATCTGCCGGAAAGTGTTTATACGCTTTCCCTGACCAATCAGGAAGTGCTTCAGACATTGAAAAAGACAATCAGGGGATGGTTTCGGAAATCCGATCACTACAATGAATTTCTAAGCGCCCTGCTGTCCTGCGACATTGAGGCAATGAACGCCTATTTAAACCGCGTGCTGCTGCAGATCGCCAGCTTTTTTGACAGCAGCAAAAACCCGTCCGGCACAGAGCCGGAGCGGTTTTACCACGGACTGGTGCTTGGGCTGGTTGTGGAGCTGGAAGGCAGGTACAGAATCCGCTCCAACCGAGAAAGCGGCTTCGGGCGCTATGACATTATGATGGAGCCTGTTAATGAAAAAGACAGGGCATATATTCTTGAATTTAAGGTGTTCAGCCCGTCAAAAGAAAAAACACTGGAGGAATCAGCCGATGCAGGATTAAAACAGATCGATGAAAAGCGGTACAGAGAGGAACTGCTGGCAAAAGGATTTCAGGAGACACAGATTCAGTGCTATGCTTTTGCCTTTGAGGGTAAGAAGGTTCTGATTAAGGGAAAGTAGAGGGGAGGCTGCGGACATCCGTTTTTATACAGATTCCTGTATATTTTGGCAGAAACTGCAGTCATCAGGCGGCGATATTGTGTTACTGGATATTGATATGCCTGGAATGGATGGCCTGGAAATTGCGGCGAAAATGCAGCAGATGGAAACCAGGCCTATTCTTATTTTTGTTACGAGTCAGGACGCATTAGTATATGATAGCTTTCAATATCATCCGTTTGGTTTTATCCGCAAAGCCTATGTGGACAGAGAACTGGAGCAAGTACTATTGGAGGCGGTGAAGGAATGGAAGAAACAGAATCACCGTTATTGTTTCCGCTGTGAAAACGAAATGGTTTCCCTGAATACAGAACAGATCCTCTATCTGGAGTCCACGGGAAACTATCTGGAACTGCATACGCGGGAGCGTTCCTATCGAATCCGTGAGACGTTGGCGGGCGCACAGGAGGCTTTGGCTGTATATGGTTTTGTGCGTATCCACAAGGGATTTCTGGTAAATGAAAAAGCAGTGTGGCGCATTGGAAGCCGGGAGGTCATTCTGGAGGGGGATATCCAGCTGCCGATTGGGAAAAGTTATAAGGAAAAGGTAAAGGAAAAACTGGTAAGATTTATGCTGGCGTGAGACACTATGCCAGATGAAGGAGACAGAGGATGGCGAAGAAAGAGAAGGAACGGCTTCACGAGAATACGAGACGCTTAAAGCACGACATGAAGAATCATATAATGGTGATAACCTCCTATCTTCAGGAGAACCGCATAGAGGAGGCTAGGCATTATCTATCTCGCGTTCTGGATGAACTCAATCAGATTTATACCTATGTGGAAACAGGAAATAGCGTTATGAATTATGTCTTAAATCAGAAATTGGAGAAGGCATATAGAAAAGGTATTCGGATAAAGGCGGAAATCGAAAATCTCTCATTCGCGGCGATGGAGAGTGTGGATTTTGTGTCGCTGTTGTCGAATTTTCTGGACAATGCCATTGAGCATCTGCATGTACCGGCTGCAGACGGAGGCGCGACGGGTGACAAAGCGCAGCTTGGGGAGGGGCCGGAGATGGTCGTGCGGATCAGCGCCCGCAGGGGGTATGAAGTGATTCAGGTGAAAAACAGTATTGCCGGCTCGGTTCTCGATAAGAATCCGGAGCTGTGGTCGGATAAAGAGGGCGAGGAACATGGTTTGGTGTCCGTCAGATTCGGGGCATGGTGGAAAAATACGGTGGTCTTTGCCAATTTTATGAGGAGGACGGCATGTTCTGTGCGGTTGCCATGATTCCGGCATAGACGCGCGTCCCGACATATCAGTGAACGTTTATCCCGGCAGGGAATACATTCATCCCAATACCCTTGCGGATTATTCCGCAGGGGTATATTCTATATGTGCGTGAAGCGCAGTACAAAGAGGAGAACACAATGGTTTTATTGGATTCGGTATCAAAATCTTTTCGGGGAAAACGGGGGATTCCGGTAAAAGCTCTGGAGGAGATTCAATTTCACATTCCGAGGGGAATGGCGGTCGGTGTGATTGGCCCTTCCGGGGCGGGAAAGACCACGCTTTTAAAGCTGATTGGCGGATTACTGAAACCGGACAGGGGGAGAGTGCGGGTGAATGGCAGAAACCCTCTGGTTGAGGGCCGACAGGCAGAAGGAGATGTCAATATTCTTCTGGCGGACTGCTCCCCCATCCATATCGGTCATTCGCTGAAAGAGGAGTTATCTCTCCTCCAGGCGGTCTATTCCCTTGATGCCAGGGAGTTCCGGCAGAGAAGCAGGGATATAGCGGAGCGTTTTTTTCCGCAAAAGGCATGGGAACAGTCGATGAGAGAGCTGTCCCTGGGATATCGGAGACGTGTGGAGGTGGCGCTGGAGTTTCTGACGCCAGCTAAGCTGCTTTTGTTTGATGAACCGAGTATTGGCATGGATGGGGCTGCCAGGAATGTGTTTCTGGAGCTTGTGGCGGAAGAAAAGGAAAAGGGACGGACAATCGTCATATCATCCCATAATATGAGTGAAATCGGCCATAGTTCAGACCGGATTCTTCTCATCAATAAGGGGCGGATGGTTTACTACGGAGAACAGGAACGGCTTTTCCGAAATCTTGCGCCGATAAGCCAGATTCACATTTCCTTTTCGGATTCGATGCCGGATATGCAGGATCTTCCCTTTGTGCGCTATAAACAGGAAGGACGCCGGATGGTGCTTTCTTATAACCGGAATCATATTTCGGCGGCTGAACTGCTTCGGGGTATAGGCGGCAATATTCAGGAAATGTCTATGCGTCCGCCGACGCTGGAGCAGGTGATTTGTGAGCTGGAAGGAGGAAATGATGAGCTTTATTGAAGTGAAACATGTGAATAAGACATTTCGCGTGAGCAAACGCCAAAAGGGACTGGCAGGGATGGCAGCGAACCTGATTCATCCGCGATATGAGTACAGAAAAGCGGTAGCGGACATGAATTTTTCTATCGAGGAAGGGGATATGACGGGTTTCATCGGGCCGAACGGCGCGGGAAAATCGACGGTGGTTAAAATGCTGTCTGGCATTTTACACCCGGACGGGGACATATCCTTGTAAATGGTTACATTCCTTATAAGCAGAGAAAAGATTATGTGGGAAATATCGGCGTGGTGTTCGGACAGAAATCCCAGTTGCAATGGGATCTTCCGCCAATAGACACATTTGAACTGCTGAAATACATTTATAAGATACCGGAGAGGCAGTATAAAGAGCGCCTCGATCGGTATGTGCAGATGCTTGATATGGGGAGCTTTCTGGAACAGCCGGTGCGCCAGCTCTCGCTTGGACAGCGGATGCGCGCGGACATCGTGGCGTCGCTTCTGCACGCGCCTCGGATCGTGTTTTTCGACGAGCCGACCATTGGGGTTGATGTCGTGGGAAAGGAAACTATTCGGGATTTTATCCGGGAATTAAATGAGACAGAGGGAATTACGATGATTTTTACGACTCATGATATGCAGGATATTGAAAAGACTTGCCGGAACATTATTATTATTGATGAGGGGAAGAAAATTTATGACGGCAGCCTTCAAGGCATCCGCGAGCGTTTTTCTGCCATGCGCCAGATCGATGTGGAATTTGAGCGAGTTGTGGAGATTGAGCCGATTCCGGATGTTGCCATAGAGAGAATGGACGAACTGGATGGCAGGAAGGTGCGTTTTTCGTTTGAAAACAAAAAGATACCGATTAACGAGCTGATGTCCCGGCTGTTGAACCGTTATCTGGTTGCGGACATCAGGCTTTTCTGGCAAACTCTGCCTTTCGGTTTGACAACATAATGGGAATTGTCAATGCCTGCCTGAATGTTTTTATTTTCTGGTGTATTTACCGCGCGCTGTATGGAGGGCGGGAGGAAGTGGACGGAATCACATTTGCTATGGTGACAACAAATTTCATTCTGTCTATTGGTTTCGGTACGGCTTTTTCTCTGGATGAGGGATACCTGCCCTATCGGATACAGACGGGAAATATTGCCACGGAACTGTTAAAACCGATTCATTTTCGGGGAATTTTGCTGGCCACGGATTTGGGAAATGTCTGCTTTGCCGTTCTTTTTCGGTTTGTGCCGTCCGTTCTTGTGGCCATCTTTGCGGTGGGGATGGAGAGGCCCTGCTCGCTTCCATGTTTTCTGGCCTTTTTAGTCAGTGTCGGTCTGGGGTTTTTTGTGCTCTGGACGCTCAATTTTATCTTTCAGACACTGTCCTTCTGGCTGATTAACACATGGAGCCTGCAGACTATAAAAAATGTTTTTTTGAATCTGCTGTCGGGCTCTATGATTCCGCTTTGGTTTATGCCTGACTGGATGAAAGGGGTATTATATTTCACGCCGTTTTCCTCTATTTATTTTGAACCGGTAAAAATCTATCTGGGGCAGATGGCGGGAATAGAAATGGGACTGTCATTTCTCCGGCAGGTCGGCTGGATTGCTGTGCTGGCGGCGGTCGGAGAATGGATCTGGCGGCGGGGAATCCGAAAATTGGTAATACAGGGAGGTTGAGCATGAAAGAATATAATATCTGGCAGATGTCATTACAATATACCCGGCTTACGATGAAGGCATGGTTTCAGTACAGAGTGGATGCGATACTTCGTTCTCTGGCCGTGTTTTTGAGGGAGGCGACTGGAATTATTGCTATTTGGTTCATGCTGCTGAAATTTGATTCGCTCAATGGATGGAATCAGAAAGAGATGCTTTTTCTTTACAGCCTTATCTTTTTGACATATGGAATTATGATTATATTTTTTACCGGTCTGCGCGATTTTTCCCAGTATGTCCATTCCGGCCAGTTTGACCGTTTTCTTCTGCGGCCGCGGGGGTTGTTGTTTCAGGTTGTCACAAGTAATTCGGACTGGTTTGCCGCAATCGGTCACGGAGGTCTTGGGCTTGTGCTCTTTCTTTTTTCAGCAGGGAGAGTGGGTGTTACCTGGAACGCTCGGACGATTTTTTATTACATCTTTGCTGTGGCGGGAGGAGTTTTGATTCGGGGCGCGATTTTTTTGATTTTCGCTTCCCTGCAGTTTTACCTGATCCGCACCAGCATGCTCCGAGAGGTCTTTTATTGGAACTTCAGGAAATTTGCCGGATATCCTATCAGTATTTATCACAAAGTGATTCAATACTTGATTATATATGTGGTTCCATTTGCCTTTGTCAATTATTTTCCTGCACAGTATCTTTTGCGAAAGGAGGATATGAGCCAGTTTCCGAATATTTATATGTTTATTGCGCCGCTTGTCGGTGTGGTGATGTATGCAATGGCGTATGGGTTTTGGAGGATTAGCCTTAGATATTATAAGAGTACGGGAAATTAGCTGGGAACCGTCCTCGACAGCAGTTCATTTATAACTTTTATAATTAAAAAAATGGAAAAGGAGTGGTGTATATGACACAGATTAAGCGGATGAAGATGCCTAAGATGATTTTATTTGATTATGGACAGACCTTGATTGCGCAACAGAAATTTGACGCAGTAAAGAGGACGGAGGCCGTTTTAAAGTATGCTACAAAAAATAAATATCATTTGTCAGCGAAACAGATACAAGACCAGGCAGACGAAATCAATCGAGAATTAAAAAGGCACTTATTTCAAATAGAAATACCCAATACAATGTTTACGCCATATCTCTATGAATCGCTGGGAATAGAGATTGCATTGAGCAACTCAAAAATTGATACTATATTCTGGGATGCTGCCGCTCCGGGAACAGCGACAGAAGGCATAGAGGATTTTTTGGAATATTTGAAAAACAAAGGCATCCGAACGGGTGTGATCAGCAATATTGCTTTTGCGCCTCTTGTGGTTGCAGAGCGTATTAACAGAATACTGCCGAAAAATACATTTGAATTTATCATTACTTCAAGTAATTATATGTTTTGCAAGCCAAATAAAAGGATATTTGCTCTGGCTTTGGAAAAAGCGGAATTGCAGCCGAAGGATGTCTGGTACATCGGCGATTGGTACGAGGGCGATGTGAAAGGTTCATTAAATGCCGGTTTGCAGCCGGTATGGTATGTAGGGGCAATCGATCAGCCTTATACAGAAGATAAAAATATTCTGACAGTGGCAAGCTGGAATGAATTGAGAGAGCGGATGGAAAAGTTTTAGCTGCTTGACAAGTAACGACAAAATCGTCATAATAAAATGGTTGAGGTATAATATTGGTGCTGAATAATTAAACAAATCGGCAGTTTTGGGGGTGAAAGATAGCAGTGGTTTTCAAAGAAACAAAGCTTGAATTGAAAGATGGACGGGAGGCACTATTTCGGAGTCCTTGCGAAGCGGATGCGGCAGAAATGCTTCTTTTTATCACCAAAGCGAGTGGTGAGACGGAGTTTTTACTGAGGTCGCCAGAGGAGTGGACAAGTTTCTCTCTTGAAAAAGAGAAGTCCTTCGTGAATGAGATAAATCACGATCAAAATCAATTGATGATCCTCTGCATTGTGAACGAAAAAATAGCCGGGAATTGTCAGATTTCCTTTCGTGCCGGAATGAAAGAATGTCATAGGGCGTCTGTCGCGATTGCGCTTTTACAGGAGTATTGGAATCTTGGGATTGGAACAAGAATGTTTGAGGAAATGATTCAAATAGCGAGAAAAAGAGATGGTGTTCGTCAAATCGAGCTTGACTTTATAGAAGGAAACAGCAGGGCAAGGAGCCTGTATGAAAAAATGGGGTTTCGCATTACGGGGGTAAAACCGGATGCTATACGGATGAAGGATGGCACTTTTGTAAA
>CANPZR010000011.1 GCA_947589175.1 uncultured Lachnospiraceae bacterium
GTGCAACAGGAACTTGTGAACCGTGTCAGGTCAGGAATGAAGCAGCACTAAGCAATCCTTTCTGTGTGACGCGAGGGCGCCTGGGCCGAGCTAACTGTTCCGGTAACGTCTTTGAATTTTGGCTCGATGCGGGGCGCGCGGATTTTATATAATAAGCAAAGCAGATGTCAGGGTCAGAGAGTATTTTGATCCTGTATTATCTTAATACAGTTTTGACATGATAAGGGGTGCTTTCTGTGATTGAAGTCGGAACAGGAGGCATTTGTTTTGTGAGACACAAAAGGGGTAAGATACTATGGGAAAGCGACAGGAGATGGCGCGCAGGAGCGCCTGGATTCGCGAACTGATTGATGAAAATAAGTATGTTGAGGCGCTGGAGATGATTGACAGGATGTCTCTGGAGGAAGTGGAGTCCACAGAGGATCTGAATCTTTTTGCCGATCTGTATGAAAAGGCGGAGCGCCTGGAGAAGAAAAAAGAGATTTATTATATTATGTATGAGCGGAACCATTCGCGGCACGTGCTGAACCGCCTGCTGCGTCTGACCCTGCGCCTGGGGGATATGGAAGAGGCCAGGGAGCTGTTTCTCGCTTATGAGATGTCGGGGGATGTCACGCTGGACACCTATGAGCTGCGCTATCTGCTGGCCAGGGCGGAAGGGGCGTCCAGGCAGGTGCTGATTGACATTCTCGAGGAGCTGAAAAAAGAGGAATACACAGAGAAGTGGGGATATCAGCTGGCGCGCCTGTATGAGCAGGAGGGGATGCGCAGCGAGTGCATTCAGGAGTGCCGGGACTTAAAGCTCTGGTTCGGCGAGGGCAAGATCGTGGATCAGGCGGAGGAGCTTCGGACCCGCTGCGAGAGGGAGGACTGGGAGCCGCCGACAGAGGAAGAGATTCCGGAGGTAGAGATGGAAGAGCCTCAGGACAGGATTGCTTTTGCGGCGCCGCAGGCGTCCATCACCGATCTGGAAGAGGAGCCGGAGCCCCGGGAGGAAGAGGAGCAGCCTGAGACGCCGGCATCCAGGCCGAAGCTGGAGATAAAAGTCCGGAAGCAGAAGAAAGCGGCAGCGCCGGAACAGCCTGAGGCAGAGGCAGCAGTACCAGAGCAGCCGGAGATAAAGGTGACAGTTCGGGAGCAGAAGCCAGCAGCGCCGGGATCGGAGCCGGAGCGGGCGGCAGGGAGCGCGCCTTTGAACGTGCTGGAAGAGATGCCGGACGAGGACGCGGAGGACACGTCCCAGCGGGGAATTTCCTACCGCACCCTGAAAGGGACCATCCATCGCCTGAAAAAAGACAAGGGGAGCGCCCACTTTGCGTTTGCGGGGGGCGAGGAGAGGATTACGCTGGCCGTGGCCAAGAGGATTACAAAGGAACTGAACAATCTGGGCAGCGTGTGCGCCAGGAGCATCGTGAAGATTACAGCGGACAAGCTCAACGATCTGGAGCTGAAAGACCAGATAGACAAGCTGTTGGGGGGATGCGTCCTCATTACGGACGCGCCGGAGCTGTCTGCGGAATCCGTGGAGTCCGTGACAGAGTGCATGAAGGAATACGGCGACAAGATTGTGTTCATGCTGTCGGGTCCCTTTGACGAGATGGACTGCTTTTTGTCCATTTATACGGAGCTGGCCGGTATGATAGAATATCGGGTACGCATGTAATTTGTTACACGCATGAAATTTGACGCATGAAATTTTGTAAATTACCGTTTTACAAACGTCAAAAATGTGGTATAATGATGAGGAAAATGCCGATGACGCTTGCGTCAGGAGACAATTGACGAGTATCAACATCGAGACGAAGTCGAGATGGTATAATGATGAAGAAAATGCTGCGTCAAGCGGCATTTGAATGGAAATATGTTTCGATTCGTGGAGGTAACGATGAAACAGTATATCATAAAGGGAGGAACGCCGCTGCGAGGGGAAGTAGTGATCGGCGGCGCCAAGAACGCCGCGCTGGGAATCATTGTAGCGGCGATCATGGCCAACGAGCCAGTAAAGATTGAAAATGTGCCGGATGTAGACGACGTCCGGGTATTATTAGATGCGATTGAGGGGATTGGAGCCATTGTAGAGAGATTGGACAGGCATACAGTCTCTATTAATGGAGCCCTGATTAACGATGTCAGCGTAGACGAGGAGGCGATCCGCAAGATCCGCGGATCCTATTATCTGGTAGGAGCCCTTCTCGGCAAGTATAAAAAGGCCCTGGTAGCGCTGCCGGGAGGATGCCAGATCGGCAGCCGTCCCATTGACCAGCATATCAAGGGCTTTGAGCAGTTAGGGGCCGAGGTGACGATTCATCACGGCAAGATCGACGCCCGCGCGGAGAGGCTTGTAGGACGCCATATTTATCTGGACTGTCCCAGCGTGGGAGCCACGATCAACATTATGATGGCGGCCTGCATGGCCGAGGGTAAGACGATCATAGAGAACCCGGCCAAGGAGCCGCATATCGTAGATGTGGCCAATTTCCTGAACAGCATGGGAGCCAATATCAAGGGCGCCGGTACCGACGCCATCCGCATCCGGGGGGTAGCTTCGCTGCACGGAAGCGAGTACTCCATCATACCGGATCAGATTGAGGCGGGGACATATATGTTAGCAGTGGCGGCGACCAAGGGGGACGTTTATATACGCAACGTCATTCCGAAGCACTTAGAGGCGATTACGGCGAAGCTGACGGAGATCGGCGCCAGAGTAGAGGAGTTCGACGACTGCGTCCACGTGTCGGCGGACAGGCGGCTCTCTTATGCGAATGTAAAGACGATGCCGTATCCGGGCTTTCCGACGGATATGCAGCCGCAAATGACCACGCTGCTAGCCCTTTCCGAGGGGACCAGTATCGTGACGGAGACGATTTTTGAGACGCGCTTTAAGTATGTAGGCGAGCTGCGGCGCATGGGAGCCAATATTACCGTGGAGGGCAACGCCTCATTTATTACCGGAGTGGAGGGATTTACGGGCGCTTCTGTCAGCGCGCCGGATCTCCGGGCCGGAGCGGCGCTTGTGACAGCCGGGCTTGCGGCCGAGGGATATACGTATGTGGATCAGATTCACTATATTGAGCGGGGATATGAGAATTTTGCTGAAAAAATATGCGGTCTGGGCGGCCACATGGAATTGATCGAGAGCGAGGATGAGAGGGCTCTCCGCAAGTTTAAGATGAAAGTGTCATGAGCATGCCCGGAGGTTGTACAAGAATATAAGAACGCCGAGGCAACGAGGCGTTTTCTGCTATATTTCAGAGGCGGAGAAAAGAGCGGGATACGGAAAGGAGAAACAAGGTGAACGAAAAGGTTAAGGTTGTCTTAGAGGAAGTGGGAAAGGTAATCCGGGGCAAGGATGAGATTATTGAAATGGCCATTACTGCCATCCTTGCCAGAGGGCATATTCTGATTGAGGATGTGCCGGGAGTGGGGAAAACGACCATGGCGGTGGCTTTTTCCCGTGCCCTGGAGCTGACCGAGCGGCGGCTTCAGTTTACGCCGGACGTGCTTCCCAGCGACGTGGTGGGATTTAACATGATCGGCGCCGACGGTGAGTTCCAGTACAAGCCGGGCGCTATTCTCTGCAACCTGCTTCTGGCGGACGAGATCAACCGTACTTCGACCAAGACCCAGTCGGCCCTGCTCGAGGTCATGGAAGAGGGCCAGGTCACCGTGGACGGCGTCACCAGACAGCTGCCCAATCCCTTTATCGTATTTGCCACCCAGAATCCGGTGGGATCCGCCGGAACCCAGATGCTGCCGGAGTCCCAGCTGGACCGTTTTATGATAAGGCTCTCAATGGGGTATCCGACGATGGAGGAGGAAATCCGCCTGATCAAGGAAAGACAGGATATCAATCCGTTAGATTTTATAGAGGTGATCATCAGCAAGCAGGAGCTTCTGCAGATGCAGGATCTGGTCAGGCAGGTCTATGTAGATGATAAAGTCCTGAAGTATTTGTCGAAAATTGTGGATGGGACGAGAAACCACACCATGATTTCACTGGGAGTCAGCCCCCGCGGCACGCTGGCCTTTATGGATATGGCCAAGGCAAGAGCCTTTGTTCAGGGGCGCAATTATGTGCTTCCGGAGGATATCAAGGCGGTTTCCAAGTCGGTTCTCTCCCATCGCCTTCTGCTGAACGGCAAGGCCCGCATGAGCCATGTCACGGAGGCTGAGATCGTGGAGGAGATTGTGAACAAGGTACAGGCGCCAAAGCTGTAAAGGAGACTTGGGTATGACATTGGGAACACTTTATTTTCTGCTCCTTTTTCTGGCAGGGCTGTTCGTGTCCGTGTTCTATCTGGAATACGGGGCGGTGGCCATCATGGGGCTTTTGGTCCTCCTGCCTGTTATTATGTTCATTATTCTGATTTTTATGAGGGCGAAAATATCCGTGCAGGTGGAGTGCAAGAATCCGGTCGCGGAGAAAGATTCCATGGAGCGCCCGGCCAGGGCGGCTATTACGCTTTCTCTGGATAACCGATGCAAGCTTCTTCCGCTGACCAAGGGGATTGCCAGAGTTCGGTACCGAAACGACTTTACCGGGGAAAAGGGTGTTATGAAGGTGCGCTTTTCCGTGGATGCGGGGCGCAAGAGAGACCGCCGGATCGCTGTGGTGATGCAGGGGTGCGGCAATGTGGCCATTACGGTAGAAAAGGTTCGCATTTACGATTATCTGAATATATTTGCCTGGACGATAGGAAAGAATTTCCAGACCCAGAATGTGCTGGTCCTGCCGCCCTTAAAGGATTTTTATTTGGGAAAGGATCGCTGGTACAATGAGACCAGTGAGGACAGCGACCGTTTTTCCCTTTACAAAAAAGGGGACGATCCCTCGGAGATATTTAATATCAGAGGATTTATTGACGGGGACAAGATTCAGCGGATTCACTGGAAACTCAGCAGCAAGACGGGAAGCCTCATGGTCAAGGAGGGGAGCCTTCCCCTCAGCAGAGCCGTCAATATTTTTATCGACTTGTGTGTGCCGGGAGAAAAAAAACAGGAGCGGAGGCAGAACTCCAACCTGTTAGTGCAGGGAATTTACTCGGTTGCCATGTTTATGATTGAAAATGCCATTCCTCAGAATTATATCTGGTACGACAGCGTAGGCGACGTGATTCAGGAGAGGCCTGTGGAACATGAAGAAGAGCTTCTGTGGATGTTCCAGGATCTGTTTAAGGGCCGCACTACCCGGAATCCGGTGGAGTTAGTGGAGCGCTATCTGGCGTGGCAGGAGGGGCGGCAGCCCGAGTCGGCGCTGTATCTTACCGTAGCCGATCACGGCGACCTGGATGGCAGCGGGCTGACCAGGGAGCGGCTGGAGGTTATGGACTTACGAGGTGAAGAATTTGAGGGTGAGAAACAATAAACTCATTAATTTCATATTAGAGACGAGCCAGATTATCCTTGTTTTTCTCGGAGTTTATTCGTCGCTCATGTGTTTTTGCACCAGCATGGAACTGACTCTGGACCGATGGATCCTTATGATCGTGCTGTTTGCGTCCGCCGTCCTTTTCTATGGGCTGTTTACCGTTCTGGAGACATTCCGGCACGGAAAGGTGTACGGCATACTGGGAATTACGGTTTTTTACGCGCTGATTATTATCCGCTTTCAGGGCGTGCTGAAAAAAGGCGTGCTGACCATTGCCAATGATTTTCTCAAAGAATTTATGCATTACACGGAAAGCAACCTGGATCTGCTGGCCTATACGGATACCGAGACCGCCAGCGTCCGATTCTGCACGACGCTTGTGGTAGCGCTGGTGGGGGTATATTTTATTACTATTATCAGCGCGTTTTTTTACCGGAGACGCCGCTCCGCTGTGTTTGTGGCCTGTACGGCCCCCTTCGCGGCGCTTCCGCTTTTGGTGGGGAAGCTGGGATATTTCTCCAACCTCTTCACCTATCTGATCGTGGCGGTGGCCATTATCGGAACAAGGCACATGAAGACGGACGCCACCGACCGGCGCATGCGCCAGAAACTGTCCATTATCCTCATGGCTATCGGCCTCGTCGTGGGCGGCATTTCTTACGCCTACATGCCGCCGCAGCGCTATGACGGCGGCAAGAGGAAGATTAACCAGGTGCGCAATTCAGTGATGGCGCTGACCTCCTGGAGCAGCGACGAGGTGTCGGAATGGGTCAGGTCCTATTTTAACGGGGACACGATTGATTATGGAAAAATCGGAAAAAAGAACGAGGTCACGTACAGCGGACGGACGATTTTGAAGGTGTCGGGAGACATTAATGTAAATCACGGATTATATCTGAAGGGATACGTGGGGGACGTCTATGAGAAAAACCGATGGTCGTCCCTGAATAAAAACAGCCAGTACGCAGAGGAACTGGCGGCCCTTGAAAAGGCAGGGCTCGCCCCGGACAAATGGCATGTGCGCCTCCGCAACGAGCTGGGCGATACGGAGACCAGCGGCGTGAGCAATGTGTGGAAGGAAGGGAAGCTTCGAATCCGCAACCTGGGATTTGGCTACGGGAATTATCTGGTTCCCTATGAGCCCGCGGGTTCTTTCAAGGCGGAGGACAGCGGACGGACGACGATTGACGTGCTTGGAATTGACTATGTGGTAGATTATTATACGCTTTATCCCCATGTGATGCGAAGGGATTTCTGGAGCCAGAAATACTCTCTGGGGAACGCTATATTTTGGGACAGTACCCGCGAAGAGCGGGAGACCATGGAGAATTTTGTCCGAAAATATTATTTGCAGGTGCCGGACAGCCTTTCCGGCGTCTGCGAGGAATTTAAGGAATATCTGAAAGAAAATGGGGATCTGCTGAACAAATACCAGAAGGGCTCCGCCAATGAGGTGGACATGGTCCGTGCGGCCAGGGAGTATGTGATGGCGGATACCAGTTACAGTCTGGCGCCGGGCAGGACTCCGGCCGGCCGGGATACGGTAGAGTATTTTCTGAAAGAAGGAAAAAAGGGATACTGCACTTATTATGCTACTGCCACCGCTGTGCTGCTTCGCAGCGCCGGTGTTCCCGCCCGCTATGTAGAGGGCGTATATATTGATCAGGAGGATCTTGAAAAAGCAGCCGCGGAAGAGACCGAGGTGGACGTCCCCGACCGGTACGCCCACGCGTGGATCGAGGTCTACACCAACCAGTACGGCTTTGTGCCGGTGGAAGTGACGCCGGGAGCCGGGGAACAGGATGATTATTCACAGCCTCCTGACAAGAATTCCGACAAGGACGATGAACCGGATTCGAACCTCTCGTCCGACGCGCCCTCTCAGGACGAAAAGAGCGATTCGGACGAGGCAAAGGAGGAACCGGAACAGGTGACGCCTACTCCCTCCGTGACGCAGGAGCCGGAGGAGAGCATGGTCTTTGACGACATTGAAGGCAACGAGGATGAGCCGGAACAGCCGGATGAAGCCGGCGCTCAGTCTCAGAATCAGAAAAAGATACTGTTTTTGATTCTGGAAATCCTGGGAGCCGTGCTGGCCGTGATCCTCGTGCTGGAGATTCAGAGGCGCGTGAGGAGGAAGGTGTTTGTCCGCAAGCAGAAGGGCATGAGCCCGAGAAAGCGTATCCGCCTGCTCTACCGCCACATCACTCCGGCGCTTGTCGGCAGGGGCGTCCGCTACAGGCAGCAGTCCATTTCGGAATACCAGCGGGAAATGGCAGAGGCCATGGAAATGTCCATGGCAGATCTGGAGGAGTTTGCAGAGCTTCTCTTTCATGCCAGGTTTGGCCCGGACGACATCACGGAGAGCCAGATGACGTCGTTCTGGAATGCGTATGAAAAGGTGCGCAGCCGTGCCTGGCAGAACGCAAAATTATTTAGAAAAATATACTATATGTATATTATGGTACTTTAATATGAGGAGGAAAAATCTATGTTAAAAAAGACCTATGCAAAGGTAAATGCTCTGTTTGAGGAAGAAAACGGCTATCTTCCCACCAGAAAGATGCTCGATAACCACATTTCGACCATTCAGATCCGCACGCTGCTGGAGGAGGGAAAGATTGAAAAGATTTCCCACGGCAACTACTGGAATCTGATGAGCAACAAGAAAAAGCCGAAGAACTACAAAATGCTGGAGGCGTGCATGACGAATCCGAAAGCGATTATCTGCGCTCTCAGCTCCTGCTACTACCACGGGCTGATCAACGAGGAACCGGATCGCCTCTACATCGCTACGGCCCGCACGGACCGAGGCGGCATGAGGCTGAATTTCCCGGTGTCGAGACATTATTTTTCCGTGGAAAATTTTGAGGAAGACATGAAGATCATCAAGGTTGCCGGAAAGCCGGTCCGCATTTACGGCGTAGACCGCAGCGTGTGCGACTGCATCCGTCTGGAGAGGGAGATCGGCGAGGACACCGTAAAGACCATTGTAGAAAATTACAAAAATTACAAGAGAAGAAATATGCGGCGCCTGCTGGCATATGCCGACCGCATGCGTTTTGGACGGATCGTGAGAGAGCGTCTGGGCGTAGAATAAAACAAGACCTGTTGGTGATACTACCTGTAGATTAAACGCAGGAGGTATCATTATGGACGAAAAAGGAAAAAAGACGGATTATCATGAATTTGAGTTTGGCGAGGGCGTGGATGCGATGGCGTCTTCTTCCGCAACGGACTGCACCGGCGTGATGTGGCGGTCCCCCTACACGGACGCGGAATTTGATTCCTACCGGGACGTCTACGATTTTGAGCCCCCGGAGCCGGGCAAGTACCCCTCCGCCACGGAAAATGCTTTCAGCGATATAAACAGGAAACTGAAAGAGAAGCAGAAAAATAAAAATTCATAAAAATCATTAAAGAGGGAGGTATATCATGCTAACAGCAAAAAATTATAAGTTCTGGTTCTGCACTGGCTCGCAGGACCTGTATGGGGACGAATGTCTGGCTCACGTGGCAGAACACGCGAAAAAGATCGTGGAGGCCCTGAATCAGTGCGGCCTGTTGCCGTATGAGGTAGTGTGGAAGCCGACGCTGATTACGAACGAGCTGATCCGCAAGACGTTTAACGAGGCCAACGGAGACGACGAGTGCGCGGGCGTTATCACCTGGATGCACACGTTCTCACCGGCCAAGTCCTGGATTCTGGGACTGCAGGAGTACCGCAAGCCGCTCTTGCATCTGCACACCCAGTTCAACGAGGAAATTCCCTATGATTCCATCGACATGGATTTCATGAACGAGAACCAGGCGGCGCACGGCGACCGCGAGTACGGCCATATCGTCAGCCGGATGCGCATTGAGCGCAAGGTAGTTGTGGGACACTGGAGCGATCCGGTGGTGCAGCAGAAAATCGGCTCCTGGATGCGCACGGCCGTGGGCATTATGGAGAGCAGCCACATCCGCGTTATGCGCGTGGCTGATAATATGCGCAACGTAGCGGTTACCGAGGGCGACAAGGTAGAGGCTCAGATCAAGTTCGGCTGGGAGATCGACGCCTATCCGGTCAACGAGATCGCGGAGAGTGTGGCCGCCGTGTCCGAGGCGGACACTAACGCTCTGGTGGAAGAATATTACGACAAATACGAGATTCTCTTAGAGGGAAGGGATCCGGCGGAGTTCCGCAAGCATGTAGCGGTGCAGGCGCAGATCGAGCTCGGCTTTGAGAGATTTCTGGAGGAGAAAAATTATCAGGCAATCGTCACCCACTTCGGCGATCTGGGCGCCTTAAAGCAGCTTCCGGGCCTCGCGATCCAGCGACTGATGGAGAAGGGCTACGGATTCGGCGCGGAGGGCGACTGGAAGGTTGCCGCCATGGTGCGCCTGATGAAGATTATGACAGCGGGCATGAAGGACGCCAAGGGAACTTCCATGCTGGAGGATTATACATATAATCTGGTGAAGGGCAAGGAGGGAATCCTGGAGGCTCACATGCTGGAGATCTGCCCGTCCATCGCGGACGGCCCGATCAGCATCAAGTGCCAGCCGTTGTCTATGGGCGACAGAGAGGATCCGGCCCGCCTGGTATTCACATCGAAGGAGGGACACGGAATCGCTACCTCCCTGATCGACCTGGGCAACCGCTTCCGCCTGATCATTAACGACGTGGAGTGCAAGAAGAATGAGAAGCCGATGCCGAAGCTCCCGACCGCCACTAATTTCTGGACGCCGGAGCCGGATATGTACACCGGAGCCGAGGCGTGGATTCTGGCAGGCGGCGCGCATCACACCGCGTTTACCTACGACCTGACCGCCGATCAGATGGGCGACTGGGCAAACGCTATGGGCATTGAGGCGGTTTACATTGATAAAGACACGAAAATCCGCGACTTTAAGCGGGATCTGATGTTGGGCGAAGTATTTTATCGCTAAATATTTTGGCAGAAACGAGGATTAACGAGATGGGAAAGATACAATATCCAACGGAGCCGCCCGCGCAGCCTCCGAAATCCATTCTAAAGAGGAAACCGGAGAATCCGGGGCAGATTCCGAAGGATCTGGGGCTTTGGCTGACGCACGATCCGGCAATCTATCAGGACGAGACGACC
Organism: uncultured Lachnospiraceae bacterium; assembly: GCA_947589175.1. Lineage (GTDB taxonomy): Bacteria > Bacillota > Clostridia > Lachnospirales > Lachnospiraceae > Eubacterium_F. The sequence continues at coordinate 10,477 of CANPZR010000011.1, forward strand.
GGTTATTATTATATATATGGAACCAACGCCATTTGCCAGAAATCAAAGGATCTGATTCACTGGGAAATGGTGGGAAAAGTGATTGATGAGCCGCCGAAGGACTCTCAGGAATGGGTCGGAACCAATTACATATGGGCGCCGGATATTGTCAAGGTGGGAAATGAATACCGCCTCTACGGTTCAAATTCCTCCTGGGGCGTGCGCCAGTCCTGCATTTTTCTGGCCGTGGCGGACAATCCGGAGGGGCCGTTTGTGCCCAAGCAGGCCGTGCTGAAAACCAGCAACTCGGTCAACGCCAACGCCATTGACGCCAATATCATCACGGACGTAAAGACCGGCGAGATGTACATGCTGTATGGCTCCTTTTGGGGCGGCTGCCACATCATAAAGCTGGATAAGGAGACGGGACTGGCGGCGGAGGATGGGCTGGGAATTTGCCTGGCGAGCCGTCCGTCCTGGCTGAGCACCGCAGTAGAGGGGCCTTATATGATCTACAACCCGGACACGGACTATTACTATCTCTTTGTGTCCTACGGCTCGCTAAAGACGGATTACCAGATCCGCGTCGGCCGCAGCAAGCATGTGACGGGGCCCTTTGTGGACCACAACGGCAAGGAGATGACCGATCCATTTGACCCGGGCAACACCATCGGCCTGATGCAGATGTGCGGCTACAGCTGGAACGATGGCACGGCATACATGAGCCCGGGGCACAATTCCGTGCTTCACGATAAAGATGGAAGCTGGTATATGGTGTGCCATATCCGGGAGAAAAATTATAAGGACACGAACAAAATGGAGCCGTCCACCATGCAGATCCGGAAAATGTTCTGGACGAGGGCGGGCTGGCCGGTAGTTTCGCCGGAGCCCTATGCCGGGGAGATTGACCAGGAGATTCCGTTAGAGGAAGTGCTTGGAAAATATGAGCGAATCAATCTGGCGTATTCTCTCCCGCAGGGCGTGCAGAGCGCTGTCCCGATGAAGCTCGACCGAGGGAAATACGGCGATTATTACGAGTGCTGTTCCATTCAGGGACAGTGGGAGTATAAGAATGGCCGATTTTATATTTCTTACGGCCCCCACAAGGAGGAGGCCTTCGTGACGGCCGTGTGGGACGCGGAGCGGAATTGTCCAACGATCGGTCTGGCGGGTCTTTCGGAGGAGGGAGTGCCGTTCTGGGCGAAAAAGAGGGAATAGTATTGACTTTTGTCCTTAAAAGAGTTAAAATAATATAAATTTGCAACAGGAGTCGCCCAATGTGAGCGAGGGACGCAGAGGGAGATTTTTGCGGCAGAAAAAACAAAATTAAAATTAATAAGGAGGAAGGAAGAAACATGAGAAAGAGTTTCAAAAAAGGGCTCGCCCTGTTGATGTCGGCAGCACTGGCGCTGGGCGCACCGGTGGCTGTGGGCACGGATACCGCTAAGGCAGCCGAGGTTGAAGCAGATGCAAGCGGAGTTGCAACACTGAATGGCGTGGCATGGTGGGATGCTGCTAATGATTCTACTAAAAATTATACAGTAGGGGCTAGTTTAGTAAATTATATCATGCCTGCAGCAAATGATATGCCGTTTTCAATGGAAGTTTGGCAGGGAAAGTTAGAAACAGAGGGAGGTATTTTCCTCACAACTGACACTAACAAAAATGCTTGGTGGGCATCGACTACAAAGCCAGAAGGAGCAGCAGATCCCACAGTTACTAAAGGTGATGCTACTGTAGTAAAAGGACATATTTATCGTGTTACAACTACAACAACGGCAGATTCTGTCAAGATTGAGTGTTTTGATGAGACAGATAACAAAGCATTTTCAACCGTTGAAGCTACTGTCAATCCGTTTGGTGATACGGCATTATTCCATATCCAGTGTCAGACGGGAACAATGTATGTGGCAGATGACAAGGCAGCATTGGAAAAAGTAGAACTTCCTGTTGATCCGGAGCCGACCGCACCGGCAGCATCTGATGGGGCAGTGTCGGGAGACACTAGTGCTCAGAATGCACCGGGAACGGATTTCTCCAAGATTGAGAAACAGCCGGTAGTGAAGTATACTTTTGACAATGCTACAGATGTAGATCTTACAGGCAGCAAGGCAACGGTAGAGAATGGAATTCTGAATCTGGCAACAGAGGCAGGTCATCATCAGGAATATTATGCAAAGATTGATGATTTGAGCAGTTATGATTTCTCCAAGGGATTTACATGGACTGCAGATGTAAAGGTAGACGCTTGGCCTTCGGGTGATTGGACAGGCATCATTACGCTTGGTGATGGAGAATTAGGAAAAGGAATTGATAACGGAACAGTTGGCTATCATTACACAATCGGTTTAAGCTCCATTCTGGATTACAACAAATCTGGAACAATGGGTAAGGTTGGTTACATGGGAGGCGGCCAGTTCTTTAATGATAATGTTGGCCCAATGGTAGCAGGCGTAGCACTTCCGGATGCTCCATATGTTTATAACTGGTATAGTTTTGAGACAAGCCAGAAGAAATGGGATACTATTGCAGTGACGATTGACGCTGACAATAAGATGGCTACTTACATTAATGGCGTAGAGATTCAGAGATATACAGATGCTGCAATCGCAGAGATTTTGGCAGCACTTAAGAGTGCGAAGAACAATTATCTGGGAACTGGTTATTGGAGCGGTGACGATGATTTTATCGGAGCTATGGACAATGTAGGTATTTATGACACTGCTCTTAGTGCTGATGAGATTAAGAGCCTTACATCTGCAACTGCCAATAATGATGCACCTAGTGGTGATACTAGTGGCGGAACACAGTCGGGCAAGAAGTCAATTACCATTGCGGATGCTGCTTATAAATCCGGCAAGGTAACGGGAACCCTGAACGCTGAGAACGCCACTGTTAAGGTACAGGTAGGCGACGCTGAGGCTAAGGATGCAACTGTAAGCGGCAAGACATTTACCTTCGATGCAGGTACTGTAAAAGCAGGAACAGCTATTAAGATTACGGCTACTGCAGAGGGTTATATGTCAGCTAGCAAGACCATTACCGTATCCGCAGCTAAGAAAACAATCAAGCTTTCCAGCGTAAAGGCCAAGGGTAAGAAGGTAACCGGTAAGGTATCCGTTGCAAAGGCAACTGTAAAGGTTAAAGTCGGCAAGGCTGCCTATAAGAAAGCAAAGGTAAGCGGCAAGAAGTTCACACTCAAGACAAAGAAGATGAAGAAGGGTACTAAGGTTATCGTAAAGGCAACCAAGAGCGGTTGCAAGGCTGCAAAGAAGACCGTAAAGGCTAAATAATATTACGACAGGATAGTATTTAGTAATCAGAGGGCATCCGAGAGGGTGCCCTTTTTTTAAAAACAATTTGACATTCCCCTCCCAAATGGATATAATGACAATAACACGTTGATGAGGAGAGTAGGATGCCGGACATGCCAGAGAGAGGCGCGTTTGCTGGAAGCGCCTTCATGGAACGCATCGGAAGACCACCTCGGAGTGGCCCCAATCCGGTCCGGTTAGCGCCGTTACAGTAAATGAAGCTGGGAAATTTTATTTCCAACAAGGGTGGAACCGCGAGATCATTACGACCCCGTCCCTTCTTGCGAGAGAAGGGTCGCGGTCTTTTTTAATTTTAGTAAAGAAAGGAAATGATAGCATGAAAGTGACTTTGAAGGATGGATCAAGCAAGGAATACGCACAGGCCATGCCGATTATTGATATCGCGAGGGATATCAGCGAGGGGCTGGCGCGGGTTGCATGCGCGGCGGAATTAGACGGGAAGGTGGTGGATCTGCGTACGGTCGTGGACGGCGAGCACACGCTGAATATCCTCACCTTCGACAGCGAGAAGGGAAAGGCGGCGTACCGTCACACGGCGTCACATGTGCTGGCGCAGGCGATCAAGCGCCTGTACCCGGAGGCGAAATGCGCCATCGGTCCGTCGATTGACGAGGGATTTTACTATGATTTTGACATGGAGCCGCTCGACAGGGAGGCTCTGGACAATATTGAAAAGGAAATCAAGAAGGTCATCAAGGAAGGGGCGGAGCTGACGCGCTTTACCCTTCCGAGAGAAGAGGCCATCGAGCTGATGAAAAAGAGGGAGGAGCCCTACAAGGTGGAGCTGATCGAGGATCTGCCGGAGGACGCGGAGATTTCATTCTATCAGCAGGGAGAGTTTATCGACCTGTGCGCCGGCCCTCACCTTATGAGCACGAAGCCGCTGAAGGCAGTGAAGCTGATTTCTTCCTCCGGCGCCTACTGGAGAGGCAGTGAGAAAAATAAAATGCTGACGCGCATTTACGGAACCGCCTACACGAAAAAAGCGAATCTGGACGCCTATCTGGAGCACCTGGAGGACATCAAGAAGCGCGACCACAACAAGCTGGGACGCGAGCTGGAGATTTTCACGACTGTTGATGTGATCGGTCAGGGACTCCCGCTTTTGATGCCGAACGGCGTCAAGATTATCCAGACGCTGCAGCGCTGGATTGAGGACGAGGAGGATAAGCGCGGCTATATGAGGACCAAGACGCCGCTGATGGCGAAGTCGGATCTGTACAAGATTTCCGGACACTGGGATCACTACAAGGAGGGCATGTTCGTGCTGGGAGACGAGGAAAAGGATAAAGAAGTCTATGCCCTGCGCCCGATGACATGTCCCTTCCAATATTATGTATATAAAGCCAGCCAGAAATCCTACCGCGATCTGCCCTGCCGCTACGGCGAGACGTCAACGCTGTTCCGCAACGAGGATTCCGGCGAGATGCACGGCCTGACCAGAGTGCGCCAGTTCACGATTTCCGAGGGGCATCTGATCGTGCGCCCGGATCAGATGGTGAGCGAGTTTAAGGACTGTATAGCTCTGGCGCAGTACTGTCTCCAGACGCTGGGACTGGAGGAGGACGTCACCTACCATCTGTCCAAGTGGGATCCGGAGAACCGGGAGAAATATGTGGGCGAGCCGGAGGTCTGGGAGGAAACGGAGGCGTCCATCCGGCGGGTTCTGCAGGAGCTTGATATTCCGTTTACCGAGGATGTGGGCGAGGCCGCTTTCTATGGTCCCAAGGTGGATATTAACGCCAAAAACGTGTACGGCAAAGAGGACACTATGATTACGATTCAGTGGGATGCGCTGTTGGCGGAGCAGTTTGACATGTATTATATCGATGAAAACGGCGACAAGGTCCGCCCATATATCATCCACAGAACCTCGATGGGCTGCTACGAGAGGACGCTGGCATGGCTCATTGAAAAATACGCGGGGGCATTTCCGACCTGGCTGTGCCCGGAGCAGGTGCGCGTACTTCCGATTTCTGAAAAATATCTGGATTACGCGAAGAAAGTGGAAGACGAATTAAAGAAAAATGATATCCGGTGCAGTGTGGACGTGCGTTCGGAGAAAATCGGCTACAAGATCCGCGAGGCGCGCCTGAAAAAAATCCCCTATATGCTGGTAGTGGGTCAGAAAGAGGAGGAAGAAGGCGTTGTGTCTGTCCGCAGCCGGTTCAAGGGCGATGAGGGACAGAAGGCGCTGGATGCGTTTATCGATGAGATCTGCCGGGAGATCCGCACGAAGGAAATCCGCAAGGTGGAGGTAGCAGAGGAGGACAAGAAATGACGGAATACAAGGCAAATGTCAAGGCGATTATAGCGCTGATTTTAGGAATTTTATCTGTTCTGTGCTGCTGTGCCTGGTATGTGGGACTGCTTGTGGGGATTGCCGCTGTGGTTCTGGGAATCCTTGGATATCGGGACGATAATCCGAGACAGAAAGACGCCGCTATTGCGGGAATCGTCACCGGTGCTGTGGGAGTGGCACTGTCGATTTCCGTTGCCGTAATTGCCATATTTTTCTCGACCAGAATGGATCCGCAGACGCCGTCGTCAACGGTGATGATGATCTGTTCCATGCTTTGATCGGAGGTGTCTGAGATGGAAAATGAAACGACAAATAAGGAAGAGGGACGTTTTGACGCTCCTTTAAAGGGAGAACAGAGCGGGCCGCAGGATTACCAGCCGCAGCAGTATCAGTCGCAAGGATACCAGCCGCAGGATTATCAGCCCCAGCAGTACCAGCCGCAAGGGCATCAGCCCCAGTATTCGGCTGTTCCGCCGAAGAAGCATAACAAACACCAGGGACTGGCCATTGCCTCGCTGGTGTTAGGCGGAATTTCTATGCTCTGCTGCTGGTTTTACGGATTATCCCTGATTCCAGCGGTTATCGGATTTATCTTCGGTCTGATCAGCGTGATCGGAGGCGAGGGGAGCGCCCGGGTAATGGGAGGAATCGGACTGGGGCTTTCCGCGGTGGGAGTGATTTTGTCGCTGATGATGATTTCATCCATGATTTCCATAATCAACTGGGATAAGATCACGCCGGAGGCGTTCCAGAGCTACCAGAATATAGATCCGACCGACGAGGAGGCATTGCGCCAGTGGCTGCAGCAGTTTTTTAATGTAGATATTTCCGGAATGCCCAGTATGTATAATTACACGTATCATTACTGATGCGGCTGTGGAGGGCAGATTGCGGATATCATACCGGCATTACAGCAGAGCCGCGTTTTTAATGATCCACTGGAGAAATAAAATGGCGAGGCCCAGATAGACATAGGCGATGTGGAAGTGGAAAAAAACGACTTTCCCATCGCCTTTTTTGGAAGAAAGCCGCTGCATCCGGCGGGAAACTACTGTGGCGGCTGTATTCCAGATAATAAAAATAAGAAAGCAGGCAGCCGTGTAGGGGACAAAGGGATGATACAGAAAACTTTCTCTCAGGTGGCCGAGGGCAAGCGCGCACACCGCATGGGTACCGCCGCAGCCGGGACAATAAAAGCCGGTGACGGCGCGGAATGAACAGGGCACGCTAATATTGGTGGGGACGAACAGATCTGTGGCCTCCAGAAAGCCGGTGATGGCCAGCGCGGCCAAAATCCCCAGACCCAGGGCGTAGATTATTTTATCGGTCTGATTCATATTTGCCATCCTTTCTCCCCGGCTTCCGGCCGGAATAATTCCGTCAAAATTATTTAGCCAAAACAAACTCATTAAAAAAATAAGTAATAACCTAATACGGATTCTAACATATTAGAAAAATTTCGTCAAATATAACCCTTGACAACGGGGGCGGCCTGTGGTATTCTGACATAGGTGTTAAAAGCAGAGTTATCCACTCTCACCATACCGCATAGTCTTCAGGCTATCACGCGGCATTGGTCAACATTTTTCAATAATAAGAATGAATGGTGTATTTATGTGGATAGCTGGCTTATAAGAGCAGATATCCATATTTTTTTGTGCGGGGTTACTGCGGCAGACTATCATGTGTAGGAGGTAAGAACAATAAACGATTTAATGATTAACGAGCAGATTCGTGACAAGGAGGTCCGTCTCATCGGACCGGACGGAGAGCAGCTGGGGATTATGTCTGCAAAGGAGGCATATTTTAAGGCGAAGGATTCCAACCTGGATTTGGTGAAGATTGCGCCGACAGCGAACCCTCCGGTGTGCAAGATCATTGATTACGGCAAGTATCGTTATGAACTGGCTCGCAAAGCAAAAGAGGCAAAGAAGAAGCAGAGGATTGTCGAGACGAAGGAGATCCGCCTGTCGCCCAATATTGACAAGAATGACCTGAATACCAAGGTGAACCAGTCCAGGAAGTTTTTGCAGAAGGGCGCCAAGCTTAAGCTCACGCTTCGTTTCAGGGGCCGGGAGATGGCGCACAAGGAAGTGGGCCGGGAGATTCTGGATTCTTTCTTTGAACAGCTCAAGGATGTTGCAGTGATTGACAGGCCTGCCAAGATGGAAGGAAGAACTATGGTGATGTTTTTATCAGCCGCAAAACAATAATGGAGGAACGAGACTATGGCAAATCAGAAAATGAAAACCAAGAAAGCCGCTGCAAAGCGCTTTAAAGTGACGGGAACAGGCAATTTGAAGAGATACAAGGCCAACAAGAGCCACATCCTTACCAAGAAGACGACCAAGAGAAAGAGAAATCTCAGAAAGTCTACCCTGGTGGATGACACGAATGTAAAGACGATGAAGAAGATCATGCCATACATCTGATGGCGCAGAGGACTAACTATTATAAGTCAAGGAGGAAATGACAAATGGCTAGAATTAAAGGCGGATTAAACGCAAAGAAAAAACATAAAAGAGTATTAAAGCTGGCAAAGGGCTACAGAGGCGCCAGAAGCAAGCAGTACCGCGTGGCAAAGCAGTCTGTTATGCGCGCGCTGGAAGAGTCCTACACGGGCAGAAAGCAGCGCAAAAGACAGTTCAGACAGCTGTGGATTGCCCGCATCAATGCGGCAGCCCGCATCAACGGCCTCTCCTACAGCCGGTTCATGTATGGCCTGAAGTTAGCAGAGGTAAATGTAAACCGCAAAATGCTCTCTGAGATGGCAATTAGCGATCCGGACGGTTTTGCCGCGCTGGTAGAAGTTGCTAAGAGCAAGCTTGCGTAAAGGATTGAAATTTTATAAAAAAAGATTATAATTAAAGGAGTGTCCCTGTTTGGAACGCTCCTTTAATTAAGTTAAAAAGCGCCTGAAATGGGAGGAAATGTGGAATGAATATTATAAGAAGGCCAAAGATAAAGAAATTGCTGACAGCGGTTCTGGCACTTGCTCTTTTGCTTGCCGGCCTTGCGCCCGGCTGGCAGCGGGGAGGGGAGACTTCGTTTGCGGATACTGTTTCGCCGCCGGCTGTCGATCCGTCGGCAATGCCGACCTCATCGCCAACAGAGCCGCCATCTTCATCGCCGACGGAGTCCCCATCTCTGACGCCGTCGCCATCCCCTACTCCGACGCCCCGTGGGTATGTGCTGACAAGTCCGAGCGCGAAGTATAAGAAGGGTGGACAGAAGGGGATACGCTACAAACGCGTGAAGGGGAAAAAGATTTATCACATCACCAGTTACGCCACGGATACGGTGACTCTTGCGATGTCGCAGCCATCGTCCTTTAAGGTGTATGGCGGCACCAAAAAGCAGGTGCGGCAAAAGGCGGTGACGGTAAATTCTTCGGGACAGGTGAAGTGCCGGCGCCGGGGCCGCGGAGAGAAAACATACACCATCATACAGGCTACATCCCGGGAGACGGGACAAAAGCAGTATATATACATCTATTTTAAAAAGAAAATGTACAGCAAGGGCAGCGTTCGGATTTCTCTGTATGAGAGATACAAACAGAAGGTTTCCTTTGACTATGGAAGAAAAAAACTGAAATTTGAGAGCGGAAATGAAAAAACGGCGGTGGTCAACAAAAAGGGTGTGATCACGGGAGTGAAAAAGGGGACGACGACCGTCACAGCCAAGGTAAAGGATTCCGTCAGCAACCTGGTCCGAATCAAGGTCATAGTTACCGTGGAGCCCTGGGTCGTCAGCAAAAATGACACGGTTTACGATTACGAGGACATGGTGCGCGATTTAAATAAGCTGCAGGAAAAGTATCCCAGCCGCGCCCGTCTCATGAGCCTGGGGACGACCTATGACAAGAGGCAGATCTGGGCAATCCGGATTGGGAAGAGTTCCGCGAAGAAAAAACTTGTGATTGACGCGGCCATACATGCCAGGGAATGGAAAAATACACAGGTGGTGATGCGCCAGACGGAGGAAATTTTGAGGGATTACCCGGATTTTCGAAATCGTTTTCAGAAAACCTGCATTTATATTATTCCCATGGATAATCCAGACGGAGTGAGCATTTCCCAGCATGGATTCAAGGCCATTCGAAATAAAAAGCTGCAAAAGCTGTGCAAAAAGATTGGAAAGCCCAAAGTGTGGAAGGCCAATGCCAGAGGGGTGGACCTCAATGATAATTTTGCCGCCGGATTTTCCAAAAAGCGCGGGAAAAAGAAGCCGTCCTATATGGGATATGCCGGGAAAAAAGCGGAGAGCGAGAGAGAGACAAAGGCGCTTGTGGGATTCATTGAAGATGTGGAGCCGGACGCCGTGCTGAACGTGCATTCCATGGGAAATGTAATCTACTGGGATTTTAATGTGGAGGGAGAGCTGTATACGAAACTGGAGCAGCTGGCCGCCAAGGTAAACTCCTTTAATAAGTATCAGCTGATGCCAAAGGGAGGCAGCACCAACGCGGCAGGCGGTTTTGCAGACTGGCTGGTTTATAACAAAGGAATCACCAGCATTACCATTGAGACGGGCACGGTCTACTGTCCGCTGCCCCATTCGCAGTTTAAGTCGATTTACAGCAAGAATAACAAGATGTTCCGATGGTTTATGACGGAATATGTCAATCGGGTGGAGCCGGAAGAACAGGAGCAGGAGCAGCCGGAGGAGACGGCTTAGTGAGGCAGCCCGGCGAATCGTCCGGTGAGACGGCCCGGCAGGCGGCCCGGCGAACCGTCTGGTGAGACAGCCCGGCAGGCAGCCCGGCGAACCGTCTGGTGAGACAACCCGGCGAACGGTGAAACAGTCTGGTGAGATAGCCCGGATTTCGGGCGGAAAATAGGGATTTTCCTGTATTATTGAAAAGTTTATAAAAATTTTTTATGAAAAAACGGAGCAATATGGGAGAAAGTAATTGACATACCACATCTTTTTTGCTAAAATATTATTTGCTGACTGACGGAGTTGTTAGTTGGCAGATGATATATGCGGAGTTGCTGGAATTGGCAGACAGGCATGACTAAGGATCATGTGCTCGTAGGGCGTGTGGGTTCAAGTCCCATACTCCGCATGAATGGCAAAAGGCTGCTGATTCCGTGTCAGCGGCCTTTTTTGGCAAACAGCTGCATGACAGATCTGCCGCGGCGCATGTATGTGGGAGATAAAATATTTTCAAAGGAGGCTGATGTGAAAGATCACGCCGATGCGCTGATTTTTTACGCTGCGCTCCGGAATGGAGGATTATTATGAAGCGAGTATCAAGACACATTTTAAACCATATCACGGCATTTTTATTAATGGCAGTTCTGATCTGCCAGGCAGCGGTCGTCTCGGTGCCGGTGATGGCGGAGACGGGGGACGCGGAGGAAGAGGATGCGAAAGTAATCGTGATTGACGCGGGGCATCAGACCCACGCCATGAGCGATACGGAGCCGATCGGACCGGGCGCTTCGGAGAGAAAGGCGAAGGTGACCGGGGGAGCTTCGGGCTGTTCCACTCATCTGCCGGAGTATAAGCTGAACCTTCAGGTGTCGAAGAAGCTTAAGAAGGAGCTGGAGTCCCGCGGCTACGAGGTGATTATGGTGCGTACCAAGAATAATGTGAAAATGTCCAATTCACAGAGGGCAAAGGTCGCGAATAAGAATAATGCAGACGCCTTTATACGGATTCACGCCAATTCCTCCGAAAACTCCAGTGTGACGGGGGCTCTGACGATTGCGCCGCAAAATTCCAACTCGTTTATGAAAAAGAAAAATATCAAAAAGAGCCAGAAGCTGGCAAAAAAAGTGCTGTCGGCAATGTGCGGCGCGACGGGCGCGAAGAACCGGGGCGTTATGTATACCAATACGATGAGCGGCATTAACTGGTGCAAGGTTCCGGTGACCATCGTGGAGATGGGATTTATGAGCAATCCCGCGGAGGACCAGAAGATGGCGAAGGCGTCTTATCAGAAGAAGATCGTCCGGGGTATCGCGGACGGGCTGGATGATTTTTTTGGATTATAGAAAATTGCCAATTCGGGTGAGACGTGATATAATATTATAAAGATTGAATAGAGGGATAGTGCAAAAATAAGCTTGATAGCTTATTTTCTGCACGATTATTTGTGCAGGAGCGTCACAGAATAACGGCAGATGATAAAAAACTGTAATGGCAGTTTTTTATTGCCCCGTCGCGTAAACGCTTCAGAATGGAGGGATTGCGATGAACAAGGTATTAACAATTACAAGACAGTATGGCAGCGGGGGACGCGAGATCGGAAGGAGGCTTTCCGAGGCGTATCAGATTCCCTTTTATGACAGCGAGATTATTTCCCAGGCGGCGAAGGAAACGGGATTTGCGGAGTCTGCGTTTGAGCACGCGGAGGACAAGGCGAAGAACAGCCTGCTCTACTCGATTGCGATGGGAATGAACGTCTTTTCCGGACAGGAAGTGGGATTTGCGGGACTTTCTCTGGACGATCGCATTTTTCTGGCACAGTCCAACGTGATACGGCGCGTGGCGAAGGAAGGCCCCTGCGTGATTGTCGGAAAGTGCGCGGATTATATTCTGAAGGACCAGGAAAATGTGGTGAATCTCTTTATCAGCGCATCGGTGGATTTCCGCATCAAGCGGTCGATTCAGGTGGATATGCTGCCGGAGTCCAAGGCGGCGGAGATGGTTCTGAAAAAGGATAAGGCGCGCTCGAATTATTATCGGTACCACGCTGGCGAGCGCTGGGAGAACGTGCTGAATTACGATATGGCAATCCGCAGCGATCTGTGCGGCATTGAGGGCACGGTGGAGTGCCTGAAGGCATATTTGGATAAAATGAATTAAAAATAGAGAAATGAGGAGCATGATGAAAATTCGTACTAGATTTGCGCCCAGCCCCACGGGAAGGATGCATGTGGGAAACCTGCGGACGGCGCTGTACGCGTATCTGATCGCGAAGCATGAGGGGGGAGATTTTCTTCTCCGCATCGAGGACACGGATCAGGAGCGCTTTGTGGAGGGGGCGCTGGAGCTCATTTACAAGACGATGGACGAGGCGGGTCTGCACCACGACGAGGGACCGGACAAGGACGGCGGCTTTGGCCCGTATGTCCAGAGCGAGCGCATGAAGACCGGAATGTATCTGGAATACGCGAAGCAGCTCGTGGAAAAGGGCGAGGCGTATTACTGTTTCTGCACGAAGGAGAGGCTGCAAAAGCTGCACGACGAGGCGGAGAAAAAGGGAGAAGATGCCGCGAAATACGATAAGCACTGTCTGTCTCTCTCGAAGGAAGAGGTGGAGCAAAAGCTGGCGGAGGGAGTTCCCTATGTGATTCGCCAGAACAACCCCACCGAGGGAGAAACTACATTTGACGATGTGATTTACGGGCAGATTTCCGCGCCCAACGAGGAGCTCGATGACATGATCCTGATTAAGTCGGACGGTTTCCCGACCTACAATTTTGCCAATGTGGTGGACGATCATCTCATGCAGATTACCCATGTAGTGCGGGGAAACGAGTATTTGTCCTCGGCGCCGAAGTACAACCGGCTCTATGAGGCGTTCGGCTGGGACGTGCCGGTTTATATACACTGTCCCACGATTACCGATGAGAACCACAAAAAGCTCTCCAAGAGGAGCGGGGCGTCCTCCTTTGAGGATCTGATGGAGTTAGGATTTCTGCCGGAGGCGGTAGTGAACTATGTGGCGCTGTTGGGCTGGAGCCCGGCGGAGGACCGGGAGATTTTTTCGCTGGAGGAGCTGGTTGAGGCGTTTGACTACCGGCGGATCAACAAGTCCCCGGCGGTGTTCGACATGGTGAAGCTGCGCTGGATGAACGGGGAGTATATCAAGGTGATGGATTCCGAGGCCTACTATGAGTACGCCCTGCCGGAGATTCGCAAGGTGATAAAAAAGGATCTGGATTTGAAGAAAATCGCGGATCTGGTAAAGACGCGCATTGAGGTGTTTCCGGATATTGACGAGAAGATTGATTTCTTTGAGGAGCTGCCGGAGTACGATACGGCGATGTATTCGCACAAAAAAATGAAGACTAATTCGGAAAATTCCTTGGAGGCGCTGCGGGAGCTTCTGCCGCGCTTAGAAGAATTGGAGGATTATTCGATTCCGGCGATTGAAAAGACGGCGATGGACTATGTGGCGGAGAAGGGCTGCAAGAACGGACAGGCCCTCTGGCCGCTCCGGACGGCTGTTTCCGGCAAGCAGATGACGCCGGGCGGCGCCTATGAGATCATGGAGATTCTGGGAAAAGAGGAATCGCTGCGGAGAATCCGCAAGGGAATTGAAATGTTAGAACAGGCGCAGTAAAAATGTGCTGGAAGATAGAAATTTGTGCCGTTTGGCATAAGATTTTGCATATTTTATCACAGCATCTTGTATGTTTGATGCAGAGCTTTGTAAAAGAAAGAAGGAATTATTTTTGAAACGGGAAATTACGTTTAATGAAGTGCAGGCTGCAGCAATCCGGCACTACAGAGGTCCATTTATGTGCCTCGCCGGTCCCAGGCAGCGGTAAGACATTTGTAATAGCCAATCGGGTACGCACCCTGATTGAAGAATATCAGGTGCCGCCAGAGGAAATTCTGGTGGTCACCTTTTCCAAAGCGGCCGCAGTAGAAATGAGCGAGCGATTTGGTGCCATGACGGCGGGTAAGCATTACCGGGTTCGTTTCGGCACTTTTCACTCTGTCTTTTT
>CANPZR010000012.1 GCA_947589175.1 uncultured Lachnospiraceae bacterium
CCCACCCTGTATATACCGCATGCGCCCTACTTCACCATCTCGATCTTCCGCCGCTTCACCAGAAACACGGCGACGGCGGACAGGACCAGCACCGCCACGGCCAGGACTCCCGCCCGCTTAAGCGCCCCTGCAGGCGTGAGGCGGGACAGGTCGATCCAGCCCTGGGGCGCCCCGGCCAGGAGCGGCCTCATCCATGGAAACGGGGCGTTGGCAAAGACAATCCACACCACGCTCCAGGCGGACAGCACGGCAGTCCCCAGCCTGCTCCGGCTCAGCCCGTTCAGCATATACTCGACTACGGCATACAGGCAGCCGGTCAGAAAGAACAGCAGCAGGGACGCCCCCACGGCCTGCCAGGGCCCATATGCCTCCAGCACGCTGCCGCTGACTCCCAGCCCAAGCTGATAGCCCAGCCTGAACGTCTGGCCCGACGCAATGCTGCCCCATACTTTCCCCCAGCCACCGAACAGCAGATCCGGCAGCGCAGTCAGAACCGAAAACAAGAGCAGTTCCAGCATGAACGCCGCCCCGGCCAGGAACAGCGCCAGCGTATGGCCCGTTCCGCAGCAGACAAGTCCGCGCTCCCTCTGCATCAGGAAATTCTGGGCCCTGCCCTTCAGCGGGATGTCGCTGAACAGAAGGACCAGCAGAAGGAGGGCGGCATTGCTGTAGCTGATGTCCGCCAGGAAGAACGGCAGCACCGCCGGGACAATGCCCAGATGGAAGTCGGCCGCGAACTCCCTCACCGGACGCATGGACATGTCAAAAAACATGAGCGCAATGGCCGACAGCAGGACAAAACGGGCCGAAAAGACCATGGTCCGGGCATCATACAGGGCAGTCCTGCATGCGCATCTTATATCTTTCACTCTTCCTCACCTCCGAATATTCCGTTTCTCCCCATCCTCAGGCAGAACAGCAGCCACACGATGGCTGCCAGCAGCACCATGCCGCCGGAAGTGATCCCCAGCACGGCCCACTCCGGCATCTGCCTTCCGAACAGGATCCTTCCATTCATCCCGTTATGACGAAGGTCAAACAATACGGAGGGCTTGAGCCATGCGGGGACGCCGTGCGGCCAAAAATACTGGAACACATACCACAGCAGCATGGGGACTGCCGCCAGCATCCGGCGTCTGGGAATGGCCAGCGTCACCGCCAGCGTAAGGACGGAGTAGAACATGCTGCGCAGGCCCGCAAGCATCAGGAGGGATACCATATACGGAATGACGTGTCCCCCCAGGAGCACCCGGTTCTCGCTCACGCCCGCAAGCACCTCATTCACTTCTGAAAGGGAAGGGAGAGCGGGATTGCCCGTAATGGCTGCCGCCAGAAAAAAAGCCAGAAGCAGCCCCAGGGCGCCCGCTGCAAAAGCAGACGAGGACGCCTGCCAGGTCCGCAGGGCCGCATACTTTCCGCCCCCCAGCCGCTGGACCCGCATATAGACTGCCCCTTCCTCATAGTCCTGGGCATACATGCCGGCTCCAAGAAATGCCATCAGGCACAGGCCCAGGTTCTCAAACATAGAATTGGACGACGCCAAAAAATAAAACAGCACGCTTGTATTCTGGCCCGCAAATGCGCCCAGATAAGTACATGTATCAATCACATAACAGAGGGCCGTGATCCCGGACACAGCCAGCAGCTTTACGGGAGAACACCATCTGCTGCCCTCCCATGCGGCCCGGGGAACCCTTCCCGCCGCCATCACCATCCCTCCTGGTAAGTCTTTCCCGTGCGGGCGTCATAGACAAATTTCGTTTTAGTAACCCCGCCAGAAGGAGCTTCCTGACGCACCTCCGCCACCCAGACCGGCAGGATAACGGGATGGACCGCTTCCCCGTCGCTGCCGTCTGAAAAATATCCCGCATAGGCCAGTTCCAGACCGTTTACCACATAGCTGTCCGCCAGAAGCTGCTTTCCATAGAACTCCTCCATCTTTTCCAGGACCTCGCCGGGACCTATCACAGGAGCCGCCTCCCGGCATGTCTCCCCCGGCTCTATTCTATCGCACATATCAAGAAGAATAAGGCCGTCCTCATCCATCATGGCTCTCTGTTCGTGTTCTGACGTCCCGAGCAATTTGTTGTTCCCGAGATCCGTCCAGTAACACAGATCGTCTATGGCAGCCCCGGGCTCCGGGAAATAATTCAGCGACAGGTGGGCAAAGGGAAGGCCGTCCACATCATAACAAAATTCAAAATAGGCAAGTTCTTTTCCTTCCGAGTCATATCCACCACCAGGCTGTGCCTTCTGCACCAGCTCCCGGTTTTTCTTTCCTACGGGAACAAAATCATATTTCTCATGGATTTTCCGCCCGGAAACTGTCTCCAGGACATCCCGGATCTTTCCGGCTGCCTCATCCGGATCATCTAAAAATGACAGGTCATTGTTTTCCCAGTATGTCGGCACGGAGTCCTGGATCGCGTAATACACACCGTCATCCTCCCAGCCGTCCGGGTCAGTCGTGACGCTGGCAAACGCGCAATAAAATGGAGAATCATAGGCAAGCCCTTTCTGCATGCCGCCCCAGTCCCCCCGAAAGATATAAGTCCTTCCGTTTTCTCCCTGATAGTCCAGTTCCATCTGATCGTCTTTGTCCAGAACGAACCCATCCTCCCTGAATTTTCCGGGCTCCAGGCCCTCCAGCACCTTCTGCCATTCCTTGAAGGTGTGCCGGAAGAGCAGGGGGGATTTCCGGAACTTCTTCACGCTGTCCCCTTCATCCGTCTCGCAGAAGACCTTCACATCATAGACCGCATACTTCTTTTCCCATACAGACTTCGGCGTGATGTCCGCATCCACTGTGAGGTTCTCTTCTATCTGGAAGGAGGCGTGGCCGCTCTCCAGCTCCTCCTCCGTGAACGAAGTCCGTCCTCCCCCGGATGTTTCCGATTCCGTCCCGCTCCCGCAGGCGCACAGGAACAGGGAGGATGCGGCCAGGCACATCGACAGGATCCTGTGTGTTCTTTTCTTCATCATGTTTTCCCTCCTAGCCATATATTTTTGCTACCGGATGCAGAATACCGAGAATGTAATCTGCCCGATTTTTTTTATTATAACAAGGCAATGCATCATAGTTGCATCATAACTGCAATTTTTTAAAATTTAAATAGGGGAAGAGACCATTCGGCTCCTCCTCCGCAAACAATCTTTTCACGGCGTAAACGTAAAGTTGATATTCATACGTTCAGAAATTGAGCTTGAACTTAAAGTAAAGATTGGATAAAATGGATTTCCTTTCTTTCCCTTGCCGTCTATATACTTTATACTCTTTGTAGTCGATGATGTAGTGCCACTAAATGTTGCTGGTTCAGCGCTTACTACATTATCATTTTTGTTTCTGATATTGACAGAAACAGAATCCTGATAATAAATTGCATCATTTATGGTAATCTTTGCATTGCTCCCGGATGCGGTTGTTTTTTCTACTTTTTTGTCACTCTCTACCGTATAGCCTCGAATCAGAGTAACATTGCCAGACAAACTATTAGCCAGCGCCACGCTGCCTCCGATCAGCGTCCCTGAGACAGCTAATGTTGCCGCTAAAGTTCTTAAAATTTTTTTTGTTTGAAATCTCATACTCTTTCACTCCTTCATTTAGTATAAACAAAATAACAGAAACTTTTTCGATTGCCATATCACCTCCTCACCGACAGAACTGGCGTTTTATCCAAAAAATCTTTTCCACCAGTCCCACCAGCTGGAAACTCCGCTGCTTGTCAATACTGCGAACATGGTTCACGCCTCCCTTCTGTAAATTTTCATCTACATCTTAACATCTGTATTTTCACTTTTTCAACAGCAGTGCGATGAGCGGTCACTTTTTGGGATAAGCGGTAGTTGACATACGCATTTTTCCCTTTTATAATGAGTGCATATGATGATATCGAGGGGGATGACATATGTCTGTATCACAATCCGTTTTATGGTTTTTGCTGGAACTGGCGGTGAGCTTGTGCCTGTTTGTAAATGTACTTCACTTAGCTCCCGCTTCCTCACGCATCCGGATTTTCTGTGCTGCTGTCCTTACTCTTTTGCAATGCCTCTGTCTGATTTGTATCGGACAGGTATTTTTAAATGCATTTGTTGTCTGGGTTCTGATGATACTATCTTTTTCCGGCTTGTGGTATTGCAAGCTCTGTTGGGCAATTGCATCCTCGCTGGCATTAAACATTCTGTCCAACTGCCTGTTTTATATCTTTTATTTAATCACAGGCGTTTATAGACCTGACTTTCTTGAATTTGGAGATTTGTTTGGCATCACAGTACTCATTTCAGGTTCTTTCTGGCTGAAAAAGAAAATTCCGCAAGAAAATCTCCTCACTAGCATGAGCCGCTCCCATTATTTCCTGATAATCGGTATTGCCTTTGCGGATTTTTTTCTTTCCATGTTTTCAAGCCTTCTGCCGGGCAACCGAGCCGGACAGTCCGGTGAAAACGTAATTATTTTGTTTATTATAATAATCATTGCAGTTACTATCATTATCCTTCTTTTATACCTGCGCTTACAGCACTACCACACCATCCTGCAGCAGACCAATGTCCTAAACGAACAGCTGCTTGTGCTGGAAGAGGAGCATTTTCACAATTATCAGAAAAAAATTACGGATTTGCGGGCATTTCGCCATGATTATAACGCCCACATCCTGGCCATGCAGGCGCTGGTAGACAAGGGAAAAACCGACGAGTTGAATGACTACATCAGAAATCTGTCCGATGTGAGAGAGCAGCTGCACTTTGTCTCCACCAATCATCCAATAGTCGATGCCATTATCAATTATTTTATGGATACCTCTCCAAAGGATATCGCCTTTTACATAGACGGGAAATTTCCCGATCCTTTTTTTGTCCAGGGCATTGACCTGTGCGTGATTTTTTCTAATCTGATTACCAATGCCATACAGGCCGTCAGAATTCAGCCCGACCCGGATTTAAAAGAAATCTGCATAAACATCGACGCGGACAACAAACAGGCTATCATCACCACAAAAAATATCTGTTCCGAACGAAACAACGTCCCTGCCAATTCGCCGGATCACGGCTTCGGCCTGAAAAATATCCGAAATACCCTTATAAAATATGCAGGGAAACTGGATACCGAATCAAAAGATGGATATTTTTTCGCCAGAGTCCTATTAAAAAATACAACCGTTTAAGCAAGGGGGCATAATCATGAAAATTGCAATTTGTGAAGACTTTGCAGAAGATCGAAAAAAGCTTCTTCAATACTGTGAAGAAACAGACGAACATGACATTTCATTATTTTCATCGGGAGAAGACCTACTGAACAGCCCGGATCTTTCTTCTCTGAATCTCCTTTTTCTGGATATTGAAATGGAGCAGCAGGATGGCATACAGGTAATGAAATCTCTGGAGTTCTCTAACCCCTTTACCATGATTGCGTTCTGTACCTCTCACCAGGAAATGATGCCGGATGCTTTTGGACGGAATGTGATTTCTTTTCTCTCCAAGCCGATTCAGAAACATTCTGTAGAACAGTGCATACATAAAACAAAATATCTTATCAGGGAATTTGCTCCCATCGAAGTGGACGACAACATCCAAATTCCCTGTAAAGATATTCTGTATCTGCACTCTGAGCAGAAATATACTATTTTTTACACTACGGACGGAAACTATTTTCTTTCCCACATTCCGTTGAAGCAGTGGGCGGAGGATCTGACCGAACTGGGATTTTGCGCCATCTCGCGCTATCACATCATCAACCTCAAATATTTTCTGAAGCTGATTCATCAAACGGTCATGATAGCAGGAGGGAAAAGGCTTCCTGTAAGCCGCCGCCATCTGCCACAGCTAAAGAGTCAGGCCGACTCCTACACGCTGCGCACACTCCGGTACGCAGCGCCCCATCCGGTTAAAAGCTTCAAAGAAAAACAATAAATCAGAGGTTCTTGATCCTCTCCAGCGCCTTTTTCGTATTCTCCGCGGAGCCGAACGCCGTGAGTCTGAAATACCCCTCGCCGCTTGGCCCGAATCCGGAGCCCGGCGTGCCGACCACGTTGGCCTTCTCTAACAGATTGTCAAAGAAATCCCACGACTTCATGCCGTCCGGCGTCTGAAGCCAGATATAGGGCGCATTGATGCCGCCGAACACGGTGTAGCCCATGCCCTGCAGTCCTTCCCGGATCACCTTCGCGTTATTCATATAGTAAGCAATCTGCTCTTTCGTCTGCGCCTTGCCCGCCTCGCTGTAAACGGCCTCGCCGGCCCTCTGAATGATGTAAGGCGCGCCGTTGAACTTCGTGCCGTGGCGTCTCGCCCACAGGCTGTTGAGGGAGACGTCCCCGCTCTTTAACTCCTTCGGAATCACCGTGAATCCCAGACGGGTCCCCGTGAATCCCGCGTTTTTGGAAAAGCTCCTCATCTCGATGGCGCAGGTCTTTGCGTTGTCGCACTCGTAAATGCTGTGCGGCACGTCCGCCTCGGAGATGTACGCCTCATATGCCGCGTCGTAAATAATCACGGCCTTTTTTTCATTGGCATAATCCACCCACTTCTGCAGCTGGTCTTTGTTCAGCGTCGTTCCGGTGGGGTTGTTCGGACAGCAGATGTAAATGATATCCGGCGTCCGCTCCGGCAGCGCGGGCACAAAGTCATTTTCCGCCGTGCAGGGCATGTAGACGACATTCGACCAGCACTCCTTGTCCTTTAAGTAATCCCCGGTCTTTCCCGACATGGCGTTGCTGTCCACATAGACCGGATAGACCGGATCGGTGACAGCAATCACATTGTCCTGGGAAAATATATCGACAATATTGCCGGAATCGCTCTTCGCGCCATCGCTGACAAATACCTCGTCCAGCGCGATCTCCACGCCTCTCGCCTTGTAGTCGTCCTCTACAATGGCGCTGCGCAGAAATTCATAGCCCAGATCCGGCGCGTAGCCATGAAATGTCTCGGCGCGGCTCATCTCGTCCACCGCCTTGTGCAGCGCGTCGATCACGGCGGGGGCGAGGGGCTGGGTCACGTCCCCGATTCCTAAGCTGATCACGTCCTTGTCCGGATTCGCCTCCTTAAATGCCGCTACCTTTTTGGCAATCGTGGAAAATAAATAGCTGCCCGGTAATTTTAAATAATTGTCATTGATTTTAAACATATGTCATATCCTCCTGAAAATAAACTGTAAATAAATCTCAGATACCACTGCTCATTTTACACGAAAAAGAAATTCATTGCAATACTTTATAACAGAAAAACAGCCGCCGGAAAATCCGGCGGCCGCCTTACATCCAAAAAACTAATTACAGGTCAACAGCGCCTGTGGAACCATTCTTCAGTCCCTCGTTAATTACAAAATATGCTTTTCCGTCCTCCGGCTTAACATAGAGCTTAACTCTCTTGATAGCAGTAGCCTTCTTGCCCTCTGCCTCCCAGATGTCTACGACCTTCTTCATCATGTCAGCCTCGGAATACTCGCTGCCGGCAAACTGTACAAATACATCCGCCTTGACGTCGATCGCAGGCTTCTTGGCAGGTCTGCCCGGCTTCTTAGCAGCCTCTGTCTTCTTAGGACGACCCGGCTTCCTGGCGGCAGGCTCAGCCTTCTTAGCGGCCTCTGTCTTCTTGGGACGGCCCGGCTTCCTGGCGGCAGGCTTCTTCTCTGCCTTAGCATCATCAGCCTTGGCCGACTCGGCCTTTTTCTCTGCAGCCGGCTTTTTCTCCTCAGCCTTCTTTTCCTCGGTTTTTTTCTCTTCTGCCTTCTCAGCTGCAGCAGTTGTTTTTGCATCCGCCTTAACGGATTCTGCCTTTTTGATTTCTGTATCAACCTTTACCGTTTCCTGCGCCGGTGTCTTTTCCGGCTGTGTTGTTTTGCTATTTGTCTTAGCCATAATAACCTCCATCTCTGTGAGCAACCTTTGTTTTTCAAAAAAATTATACACCTTTTAATTTTTTTTTACAATAATTAATTTCACAAAATTTTAGGTTTCTTTAAAAATATTATAGACACTTTTACCAAAAGTTCTTTACTTTTCCTCTGCTATCCCTTAAAATAGGGATATAAAAACTGTATGGCAATGCTATACGGATCAGAAAGGATGGATATATACAATGAAAAAATTTCTTAAATTTCTTCTGGGACTGACTGCTACAGTCGCCGCTGTGGGCGGAATTTTATATTTCCTGAAAAATATTCTCATGAAGGATTATCTGGACGACTACGATGATGATGATTTTGACAACGATCTTTATGAGGAAGACGACGACAGGGATTATGTCACCATCAAGCCGGACGCAGCCGCAGAGGAAAAGAAAGAGACTGAAGAGGAAGACGGAATCGACGAGGACACAGAAGACGATGAAATTGACGACGAAGAGGAAGATGACGAGGAAGAAGAACTGGATGATCTGGATGACCTGATTCCGGATAAGGACGACGATGAATTTTAAATAATTTCAAAAAAGCAGCATCGAAAATTCCGACGCTGCTTTTTTATTTTATGTATTGATTTTATCAATTG
Source organism: uncultured Lachnospiraceae bacterium (assembly GCA_947589175.1). GTDB lineage: Bacteria > Bacillota > Clostridia > Lachnospirales > Lachnospiraceae > Eubacterium_F. The sequence goes on from CANPZR010000012.1 coordinate 8,484, forward strand.
CTTAAGCTTATGAACCCGATTGCTTAACGGGAAAGCCTTCTCGTCATGCTGTAGAGATATTCGTCGATATCCTTGGTCATATTCAGCGCCTCGTCGATGTCGAAGTCGCACAGGCCGCCGTTCTGATAAGCTACGACGCGGTTCGTCTTTCCCTCGATCAGAAGGTCTACGGCGCGGGCCCCCATAGCCGACGCGTACACGCGGTCGCGGCAGGTGGGGTTGCCGCCTCGCTGGATGTGGCCGATGACGGTCGCTCTCGTCTCGATGCCGGTTGCCGCCTCGATCTTCTTCGCCAGCTCGTGGGAGTTTCCGATTCCCTCGGCATTTACCACGATGTGATGCTTCTTTCCCTTTCTTCTCTTGGCGAGAATCTTATCGATAATCTCCTGTTCGTCATTGTCATACCGCTCCGGGATCATGACGTACTCGGAACCATTGGAAATGCCGCACCATAGCGCGATATGTCCGGCCGTCCGGCCCATCACCTCAATAATGCTGCACCGCTCGTGGGACGCGGATGTATCGCGCACCTTGTCAATCGCCTCCATCGCCGTGTTGCAGGCTGTATCAAAGCCGATGGTGTACTCGGTGCATGCGATGTCCAGATCGATGGTTCCCGGAATGCCGATGGTGTTGATTCCGTTTTCCGAGAGCTTCTGCGCTCCTCTGAACGACCCGTCGCCGCCGATCACGACAACGCCGTCGATGCCGTGCTTGCGGCAGATATCCGCCGCCTTCTTCTGGCCCTCCGGCGTGCGCATCTCGTCACAGCGGGACGTGAACAGGATCGTGCCGCCCTTCTGTACAATATCTGTAACACTCATCGTGTACATGTCCATAATATCTTCTTCCAAAAGGCCCGCATAGCCTCTGCGGATTCCTTTTACCTTCAGCCCGCTGGAAAGTCCCGCGCGGACAACGGCGCGGATTGCCGCATTCATTCCCGGGGCGTCTCCGCCGCTTGTCAGTACTCCGATTGTCTCAATATCTTTTGCCATTTTCTCTCCTCACTTTCTGCAGGTCACATATCGAGTATTATTTTACTATGTCCTCCCAATTTTTTCAATACTCTTTTCCACAACTTTCACATTGTCTTTTCCCAGTCTCGCGTACAGCTTTTCCAAGAGTTCCGGGCACACTTCCACGGAACGGCTGTTGGGAAGGCGTTTTCTCGCCCTCTCCCCGGACAAGTAAATATTGACGCCGTCCCGGCCGTCGTAACCCGCCAGCGTCTCGAACAGCCACGGCTCAATCTCCTGGTACTCCGCCCGCGTCCGAAGCTGAATCCACAGATCCTTGTCCAGCCCGTCAAAGGGAATGACGGCGGAACAGATCAGCTTAGCCGGGCGGTCCTCCTCGACGGTCGCGCGTCCCCGGATAAATACCTTCCGGTCCTCCTCCAGAACCGTCCGATATTTTTCGTAATCTCTGGGAAATACAATGACCTCCACCGTTCCATAGAGATCCTCCAGCGTGACAAACGCCATCATGCCCGTGCGGACGGTCTTGACAGTCCGGTTTATTACCATGCCGCCGATCACCGCCGTCTCCTGATCCTTTACCCGGGGCTCGCTCTCGCCCTCCTCCGGCACAAAATCCACCGTGGTGCGGGTAATGTTTCTCTTTAAGAGATCCATGTATCCCTCCAGCGGGTGGCCGCTGATATAGACGCCCAAGACCTCTTTTTCCAGAGCCAGGATTGTCTCCTTTCCATATTCCCCCACATCCGGCATGACCACGTCTATCTCTTCCTGCTGCCCCTCGGGGGCGAAATCGAACAGAGACATCTGGCCGCTCATGGTGTTTCTGCGGTCCTGGGCCACGCCGTCGATTACGCTGATATAGACGTTCATCTTCTGCATTCTCGTGCCCGGCAGGCTGTCCAGGGCGCCGGATTTGATAAAGCTCTCCACGGTGCGCTTGTTGACGGCTTTGCTGGACAGCCGCATGCAGAGATCCTTGAGCGAGCGGAATTTCCCGCCCCGCTCCCGCTCGGCCACAATCTCCCGGATCATCGGCTTGCCGACGCCCTTTATGGCCGCGAGTCCATACCGTATATTGCCCTCGCAGGGCATAAAGCGACCTTCTCCCTCGTTGATGTCCGGCGGCAGGATCTCAATGCCCATCTTGCGGCAGTTCATGATATATTCCGTGATTTTTCCCGTGTGATCTATAAACGACGTCATGAGCGCCGCCATGAATTCCACCGGGTAGTGGCATTTCAAATAAGCCGTCTGATAGGACACCACCGCGTAGGCGGCGGCGTGGGATTTGTTAAAAGCATATTTCGCAAAATCCGTCATCTCGTCGAAAATCCTCCGGGCCACTTCTTCGGGAATCCCCCTCTTAACGCAGCCCTCCACGCCTTCCTCCTCGTTTCCGTAAATAAAATTATTTTTCTCTTTCTCCATGACGGAGGCCTTTTTCTTGGACATGGCGCGGCGCACCAGATCGCTCCGCCCGTAGCTGTATCCCGCCAGGTCCCGCACAATCTGCATGACCTGCTCCTGGTATACGATGCACCCGTAGGTGGGCGCTAAAATCGGCTCGAGCTCCGGGCAGTCATAGGCAATGTGCTCCTGATCGTTTTTATTCTGAATATACCGCGGGATAAAATCCATGGGCCCCGGCCGGTACAGGGAAATCCCCGCTATGATATCCTCCATGTTCCGGGGCTTGAGCTCCTTCATGAAGTTCTTCATGCCCGCGCTCTCGAGCTGGAACACGCCCTCCGTGTGCCCGGCGCCGATCATGTCATACACCTCTTTGTCGTTGTAGTCGATGTCGTGTATGTCAAATTTCCCGTTCACCGCGTCCTTGATCACCGTCAGGGTGCGCAGCCCCAGAAAATCCATTTTTAAGAGTCCGAGCTCCTCCAGCGTCACCATCGTGTACTGGGTCGTGATGGTGCCGTCCGCCGCCCGTGAGAGCGGCACAAATTCATCCACCGCCTTCGGGCTGATCACAATGCCCGCCGCGTGGACGGAGGTGTGCCTCGGAAGGCCCTCTAAGCGCAGGGACATATCGATGAGGCGCTTCGCCTGCTCATCCGTCTCCGCCATCTGCCGCAGCTCCGGATTCTTTTCCATCGCCTTCTGAATGGTAATCCCCAGCTCGTTGGGAATCGCCTTCGCCACGGAATCCACATAGGAATACGGCAGATCCAGCACCCGGCCCACGTCCCGGATCACCATGCGCGCCGACATGGTTCCGAATGTGATAATCTGCACCACATGACTCTCCCCGTATTTTTCCGTCACATAGTCAATGACCTCCTGCCGCCTCTCGTAGCAGAAATCCACGTCGATATCGGGCATAGTGACGCGCTCCGGGTTGAGAAACCGCTCGAACAGCAGGCTGTACTCGATCGGATCTATGATATCGGTTATGTTGAGCGAGTACGCCACCAGGCTTCCCGCGGCGGAGCCGCGCCCCGGCCCCACCGGAATATCGTGGTCCTTGGCGTATTTTATAAAATCCCACACAATGAGAAAATAGTCCACAAATCCCATCGTGGAAATGGTCTCAAGCTCGTAGTCCAGCCGCTCCTTGAGCTCTCCCGCCCTCTCGCCGTAGCGCGCCGCGAGGCCCTTTTCGCACAGCTCCCGCAGATACGCCTCGGACGTGTAGCCCTCCGGCACGTCAAAATGCGGCAGCTTGTATTTTCCAAATTCTATCTCCACATGGCACCGGGAGGCGATTTTGTGGGTGTTCTCGATGGCCTCGGGGGCGTAGGGAAAGAGTGTTTTCATCTCCTCCTCGGACTTTAGATAATACTGTCCGCCCTCGTAGCGCATCCGGTTCTCATCCGACACCTTTTTCCCGGTCTGGATACAGAGCAAAATATCGTGCGCCTCGGCGTCGTCGTCATAGATGTAGTGCACGTCGTTGGTGGCGACCAGCTCGATGCCGAGCTCCCGGTTCATCCGGACCAGTCCCTGGTTCACGATTTTCTGCTCCGGGATGCCGTGGTCCTGTAACTCCAGGAAAAAGTTCCCGCTCCCGAATATGTCCTGGAGCTTTAATGCCTCCTCCTTGGCCTCCTCATACAGCCCCCGCCGCAGAAAAGAGGGCACCGCTCCCGCCAGACAGGCGCTCAGCGCGATGATCCCCTCGTGGTACTCCCGCAGCACATCGTAGTCCACGCGCGGACGGTAATAAAATCCTTCGGTAAAACCCCTGGAGACGATCTTGGTCAGATTGGCGTAGCCCGTATCATTTTCCGCCAGAAGCACCAGATGGTGGTAGCGGCTCTCGTTGTCCCCGCCGGATTCCCTGTCAAAGCGGGAGCCTGGCGCCACATAGACCTCGCACCCGATGACCGGGTTGACGCCGACCTCTTTTGCCGCCCGGTAAAAATCGATCACCCCGTACATCACGCCGTGATCGGTAATGGCAATGCTGTCCATCCCGAGATTCTTCGCCTGCCCGACCAGCTCCCGGATCTTGCTGGAACCATCTAACAGGCTGTACTCCGTATGGACGTGCAGATGTGTAAACGCCATATCCTCCTCCTCCTTCTTTGCATAAGGCAATTCCGCTCCGCACAGGCAGGTATTTTCCATCAAACGATAAAAATGCCGCACCCGCCGGCTTCTTCGTCGGCTGTGCAGCATTCCGCCTGTCCTCTGACATAGTCAGGATCCAAGAGTAATCTTGATTTAGTTACCTGTCAGGTACTCCTCGATGTTCTTCATGGCTACATCTTCATCTTCGCCGTCCACGGTAATCTCCAGCTGCTGTCCCGACGCCAGCCCTAACGTCATCATGCCCATAATGCTCTTGGCATTGACCATCTTGCTGCCCTGTCCGATGTTTACGCTGCTCTTGTACCTGCTGGCCACCTGCACTAGCATGGCGATGGGGCCTGCGCCTTCATTTTTCACACTAACGTCAATATTCTTTCTAATCATGTTGTCCTCCGGCTTTCTTTTTCCGCAAATTTTCTGCATATTCACTGAGTTTCCGCAATCGGTGATTCACCCCTGACTTGCCGATCGGCGGATCCAGCATTTCACCCAGTTCTTTCAGTGAAACCTCGGGATTGTCCAGTCTCACTCTGGCAATCTGCGCGAGATTTTCGGAAAGATTTCCAAAACCTACTGTGTCGCGAATATATTGAATGTCAGACGCCTGCCTGGAAGCCGCTGAAACCGTCTTCCGTATGTTGGCCGTCTCACAATTCACCTTGCGGTTGATAGAATTTCGCATCTCCTTCAGAATCCGAATATTTTCAAATTCCATCAGCGACACATGGGCGCCGATGATGTTGAGGAAATCCGAAATTGCCGCACCTTCTTTCATGTACACAATGAAGTTTCTCTTTCGTTCTGAAATTTTTGCTTCAAGCCCAAAAACACCTATAATCTCCTGTATGCGGCGCGCGCTGTCGCTGTCCCCCGCGGCGATCTCCAGATGATAGCCGCGGCCCGGATCCGACATAGAGCCGCTTGCCAGAAACATCCCTCTCAGAAAAGCCCGCTTGCAGCAGGACCTCTGAATGACAGAATCGGCCGCCAGTTCGCCGCCCTCAAATACCCCCATGGCCTTCACGCACATGAACGCCTCATCCTCATCCAGAACATACAGTCCATAGGAGTGTCCGTCCCGGACAGACAGATCGGGCGCTATGCGAAAAGCCTTCTTAAATAAAATATAGCATTTTTTCAAAACTGTCAAGTTTTCTGTTGTAAACTTTAGCAGCGTTTTTCCATCCGCCTCGCTGACCACCTGCCCGCACACGGCAAAATAAGCCGCAAGCTCCGCGATCTGGCAGTGTCTCGACCGGCCTGTCTGCCCCTTTAGTTCCTCTTTTACTTTTCCTGCGAACGACATATGCTCCGTAACCGATCCTTCTCTATATCTCTATGTTCTGCCTTGCATCCGTATTCCGTATTTTCAAATTCTTTGTAAATCGCGTTCGTGAGCGTCACCGAGCGGTGCTTGCCGCCGGTGCACCCGATAGCGATGACAAGCTGCGTCTTTCCCTCAATGATGTAATTGGGAATGAGGAAATCCAGCATGTCCTTTAATTTGTGAAGAAACTGCACGGCCTTGTCCGAGTCCATCACATAATTGTACACCTCGGCGTCGTTGCCCGTGAGGGTCTTGAGGCTGTCGATATAAAAGGGGTTGGGCAGAAAACGCACATCGAACACCAGATCCGCGTCGGATGGAATCCCGTACTTGAACCCGAAGGAGACGAACGTGATATAAAAGTTGCAGAAGTTCTCGTCCTCCACGAAAATTCGGTCGATCTCCTGCTTTAAATCCCGGATTAAGAGCGTGGATGTATCGATAATGGTATCCGCCTGCTTTTTCAGCTCGGAAAGCAGCGCCCTCTCATTCTCAATGGCAGTGTCCATCCGGCCGCCCTTCGCCAGCGGGTGCATGCGCCTTGTCTCCTTATAGCGCTTTACAATGACCGGCGTGGACGCCTCTAAAAAAAGGATTTCCAGCGTATAGCCTTCGTTTTTCAGATTCTGGAGCACACTGGAGGCGTCCCGCAGCGCCTGATGCCCGCCCCGGATATCCAGTCCCAGCGCCACCCTCTCGATCTGCTCGCTGGAATTTTCCGTCAGCTGCATAAAGGTCGGCAGAAGGGAGACCGGCAGGTTGTCTACGCAAAAATACCCGTCGTCCTCCAAAATCCTCATGACCGAGCTCCTGCCCGCGCCGCTCATGCCTGTCACTACTACAAATCTCATGTGTACACCCGCCTTCCTGTCTGGTAACTGCTATTCTCCAAAATTTCCTATCATGCGCACTTCCGGCTCCAGTTTCACCTGGAACTCATCCCACACCTTTTTCTGCACGTCCCGGATCAGCCGGTACACCTCGGCCGCCGTCGCGTGTCCCCGGTTCACCACGAACCCGCAGTGCTTCTCCGACACCTGCGCGTCCCCGACGCGGTAGCCCCTGAGCCCCGCGTCCTCAATGAGCTTTCCGGCAAAATGCCCCTCCGGCCGCTTGAAGGTGCTCCCGGCGCTGGGGTACTCCAACGGCTGTTTGTCCCGCCGTCTCTGATTCAGCTCCCGCATGGTCTCCTGAATTTTCTCCGTATCGCCCCGCTGAAAGGCAAATGTGCCGGACAGCACGATAGCGCTCTCCCTCTGAATCACGCTGGTCCGGTAGCCGAGTTCCAGCTCCGCCTTGTCCAGAGTCCGGATTTCGCCCTGCTCCGTCAGCACGCGCGCCGAGAGGATGCAGTCCTTGATCTCGCCGCCGTAAGCACCGGCGTTCATGGCAATCGCCCCTCCCAGTGTGCCCGGAATCCCGCCCGCAAATTCAAAGCCGGTCAGGCCCTCCTTCGCCAGCCTCGCCGCGAGGCTGCTCAGCGAAACGCCCGCCTGCGCGGTGACGATTGCGCCCTCGGATGCCCATTCTATAGAAATCTGTTCCATCCCTTTTCCGATCTCGATTATGACCCCGTCATATCCCTCGTCCGAGCAGAGGAGATTGCTCCCCCGGCCGATGAGGTAATAAGGAAGTCCCTTCTCCCCGGCAAACGCCAGCGCCTCACGCACCTCGTCCTCGGACTCCGGCGCGAGATAAAAGGCCGCCGGCCCCCCGATCCGAAAGGTAGTGTGTTCACTTAAAGGTTCCTGTTCCCGTCTGATCATCTCAACCTCAATCCTTTTTATTGTAGCACCATCCGGATGGCGCCGTATATGCCCGCGTCATTTCCCAGCTCCGCCAGGCAGAATTTCTTATCCTTTAGGGCAAACATGACATTTTCGCCATAAAAGCGGGAAACCGTGTCCGTAATAATAGATCCCGCCGCCGACACGCCGCCGCCGATGACAAATGCCTCCGGATCCACCACCTGCGCCACGCACCCCAGGGCAATTCCCAGATAGCGCCCGAATTTCTCCACAATCTCCAGGCAGTAAGCATCTCCCGCCTTGGCCCCGTCAAACACGTCCTTTGCCGTGATTTTCTCACAGCGGGCCAGACAGGAATCCTCCCTCAGCTCCTTCTTTGCCATGCGCACAATGCCGGTGGCCGACGCGTACTGCTCCAGACACCCCGTCTTGCCACAGCCGCAGCGCTCCGTCTCCTCAAAATTCACCTTGATGTGGCCGATTTCCCCGGCGGCTCCGGCGCTTCCTGTCAGCGCCTTCCCCTTTAATATGATGCCGCCGCCTACGCCGGTTCCGAGCGTCACCATGACGATACTGTCAAAGCCCTGGCCGCCGCCCTTCCACATCTCGCCGAGCGCCGCCACGTTGGCGTCGTTGCCCACTTTTACATTGTCCACGCCGGTCAGTTCCGACAGCGTGTCTTTCACGGAAAAAACGCCCCATCCCAGATTGGCGCACTTGAGTACGGTGCCGTCGTCGGTAATCGGTCCGGGAATGCCCACGCCGATTCCCTTTATATCGCCGTCCCGGCTGGCCCGCTTCTCCTCAATGCTCTCTGCGATGTCCGGCAGTATATATTTCCCATTTTCCCCGGTGCGAGTGGGAATCTCCCACTTTTCCAGCAGTTCTCCCGCCTCGGAAAAAAGTCCCATCTTAACTGTTGTTCCTCCCACATCTACGCCTGCGTAATAAGATGACATAATGTTCCCCCCTTATCCTCTCCGTCTGTCATATGTTCCCCACAAAGTTCCAAATGCTCCGGCTCCCGCTATCAGCTTATGCGTGAGTCAGGTTGCTTGTGACACGGTTGTACAGCTCGAGCGCCGCGTTGTAGCCCATTTTCTTCTGGCGGAAGTTGACTGCCGCCGACTCGCAGATAATCGCCACGTTCCGCCCCGGACGAATCGGGATGGAGTGGCAGACTACCTTGTTGCCCAGAAACTCGATGTAATTCTCCTCTAAGCCCATGCGGTCGTACTCCTGCTCCTTGTTCCACTCCTCCAGCTTGATGACCATGTCGATATTCTGGTTATCCTTCACGCTCTCCACGCCGAACAGCGCCTTGGCGTCAATAATGCCGATGCCGCGCAGCTCGATAAAATGCCTCGTCACATCCGGGGCGGAGCCCACCAGCGTCTCGTCGCTGATCTTCTTGATCTCCACCACGTCGTCGGACACCAGACGATGCCCCCTGTGAATCAGCTCCAGCGCCACCTCGCTCTTACCAATGCCGCTCTCGCCCATGATCAGAACGCCCTCGCCGTAAATATCCACAAGCACGCCGTGAATACTGATCCGGGGCGCTAACTCCTCCTTCAGCCAGCGGATGATCTCCGCGGAAAAATCCGTGGTGTCTAAGGACGTGCGCATGATGGGCACGCCGTTCTCCCTCGCCAGCCGGATAAACTCGTCCGGCACCGGCAGATCCCGGCAGAACACAATGCAGGGCACCTTGTAGGACATGATCTTCTCCATCATCTTCGCGCTCTGCTCCACGCCCTGATTCTCCATATAGGCGTGCTCCACCTGGCCGATAATCTGCACCCGATGATGGTCAAAATAGTCAAAAAATCCGGTCAGCTGAAGGGCGGGGCGGTTCACGTCCGCCTGCGTGATCTCAATCTCCGACATATCTATATCCGGCGTGAGATTTTCCACTTCCATTTTTTCAGTAAACTTCTCCAACGATACGGTATACATCCGAATCCTCCTTTTTCATAATCTCCATTCCGTCGCGTAACCGCTCCGGCACAAAAGATAGTCATAGATGATTTTATCATATCATATAGAAAGATTCTTGACAAGATTGACTTGTCGTACTAGAGTAGAGATATAACAATAAAAATTTTGAGATAGGAGTGAAAATAAATGAGTGAAAATTGTACCCACGACTGCTCCAGCTGCAGCAGTAATTGCGCGGACAGGGATCCCAAGAGTTTTCTGGAGGCGCCCCATCCGAACAGCAAAATCGGCAAGGTAATCGGCGTAGTCAGCGGCAAGGGCGGCGTCGGAAAGTCCATGGTGACCGATCTTCTGGCGGTCAATCTGGCAAAGAGAGGCTATCACTGCGGCATACTGGACGCCGACATCACCGGTCCCTCCGTCCCGAAGGCGTTCGGCCTCACGGAAAAGGCGATGGGCAACGAGACGACCCTGTTCCCCGTAAAAACTGCCAAATATGGCATTGACGTCATGTCTATCAACCTGATTCTGCCCAACGACACCGATCCGGTCGTGTGGCGGGGACCCGTCATCGGCGGCACGGTGAAGCAGTTCTGGACCGACACCCTGTGGGACAACGTGGACTATCTGCTCGTGGATATGCCGCCGGGCACCGGCGACGTGGCTCTCACGGTATTCCAGAGCATCCCGGTTGACGGCATCGTCGTTGTCACGAGCCCGCAGGACCTGGTTTCTATGATTGTGGAAAAGGCCATGAAGATGGCGGAGATGATGAATATTCCGGTTCTGGGCCTGATGGAGAACATGAGCTATGTGACCTGTCCGGACTGCGGCAAAAAGATTCCGGTGTTCGGCGAGAGCCGGATCGACAAGATCGCGGAGACCTACGGCGTGCCGGTTCTGGCTCAGCTCCCCATAGACCCGTCCCTGGCATCCGCCTGTGACAGCGGAACCGTGGAGGATCTGGAGGAGAGCTATCTGGTTGACGCCATTTCGGCGCTCGAATAGAAAGGACAATGCTTTATGGAATCGGAAATCTGCTATATATTCGCGGCAGGCGAGCAGACGCCCTGCGACATACAATTATCTTCCAAAGACCTGGTCATAGCCGCCGACGGCGGCTTTGACTATCTGGAAAAGCTGGGACTTCGTGCGGATATCGTGCTGGGGGACTTCGACTCCGTCACCCGGACGGACCTGCCCGCCGACAGCATCCGCTACGCGAAGGAAAAGGATGACACCGACCTGTTTTTGGCCGCCAGGACCGGTCTGGAGAAAGGATACCGGGAATTTGCCATCTACGGCGGCTTCGGCGGACGCCTGGACCACGCCCTGGGCAACATTCAGGTGCTCACCTTCCTCTCCAGGCAGGGAGCCACGGCCACTATGTACGGGGACCGCTTCAATCTGCGGGTAATCACGGACGGCACCCTCTCCTTTGGCAAAGACCTTCCGGAGAACAGGCCCGGCAATCTCTGCTCGGTACTCTCGCTCAGCGACATCTCGGTGGGCGTCACCATTCAGGGCTTCAAGTATGAGCTCTCCGACATGACTTTGACCAACGCCTATCCCCTTGGCATCAGCAACGAATTTACCGGCAAAAAAGCGTTTATAAACGTCAAAAAAGGCACCATAGCCGTACTATGGTACCTTCCCTGATCACTCATATTTCACGCAGATGACCGGCCGGATCGCGGCTCCCTCATCTGCGGCCGGAATACCGTAGTAGACCAGCTCTCCCTCATAGGAGACAAACTCGGTTGTGTCCTCCTCTTTTCCCGGAGTGCGCAGCCGCATATTTTTAGCTCTGCCTTTTAACACATCTTTATACCGGTCAAATTCTTCTTCACTGAAAATATATACCTGATCTTCCGTGTCCCCGCAGCCCTTGGTCGAGTAGCGGTTGCTGCCCGGATTGGACAGCCTGGCAGCCATCAGCTGCTCCTTTTCCTCCGGGGTAAATGTACTGTCCGAGAACTCGGAGTTAAGGTACTTGCGCAGGGAACAGGTATCCCATTTTACCTTGCCATCGGAATCGTGATACTTCCGATGAGCCAGCACCTTGGATTTTACCAGCACGGCCTTTCCATCCGTCTTTTCCAGCACAATCCACTTGCCGGTCCCGTACATCACGGTGGCCCCCGGTTCCGCCTTGGCGATCAGCCGTAACTCTATATTTTTTTCCCGCTCGGCGCTGTCCTTATAATGGCTCTCCGCCAGGGCGTGAAACTGGCGCCAGGCCGCCTTCGGGCTCTGGTCTCCGAGACCGACGGCGTAGTCGTAAGCGGTCTCTTTAGCGCGCTCGCGGCTGTCCTTATAGTCTCCCAGAAACTCATAGGATTTCATGGCCTGCTCATCCAGTCCCAGGCTCTCCTCCCATCCGGCGAGGATGTAGCGGGTCGGCGCGGACTTGTAGCCGAGCGCCGCAGCCGCCACGAGCGCTGCAAGGGCCAGGGCAATCCACTTGCCCTTTCCCTTTTTCTGCCCGGTCTCCCGCTCTCTGGCGGTGGTCATGACCGTCTGGGACTCCTCCTCCTTTTCCGCCGGAAGTTCTTTTTCCAGCTTTTCCGCCTCCGCCCGGCACTCCTCGCTGAGCGTGAAGCATTCCTCCAGGTTCTCGAAAGGCTCTTCTGCCTCCTGCTGCTTCTCGCCGAGCTTCCGGAAGTCCTCTGTCAGACGGACGAATATCTTGTACTTATCTTCTGCTCCCAGAATACACCTGGTCGCCTTTTTCAGCGCGAGAAGACGCTCGAACTGCTCCTGCGGAGTGAGCCGCTGCTCCTTTTTCCTCTGCCTGCGCAGTTTTCTTTTCAGTCTTCTCTTTCTGCGGCCCTCGCCATTCGGCATATACCGTGTCCCCCTTTTACAGTGTCACCTTTTCCAGATGCCAGATCTCCTTCGCGTATTCTTCAATTGTTCGGTCTGAGGAGAACTTGCCGCATTTCGCTGTCTGGAGCATGGCCATTCTCGCCCAGCGCTCCTCGTCGCGGTAAGCCGCCTCCACCCTTTTCTGCGCTTCCTCATAGGAGCGGAAATCCTTCAGAATGAAGTACTGGTCCGCTCTCTCTCCGCCGTTGCGCTCCAGCAGGGAATTGTAAATCTCGCGGAACAGATCCAGGTTTTCATTGGAATACGTCCCATCAATCAGCTGCGTCAGCACGGCGCGGATATCCGAATCCAGATTGTAGATCTCCTTCGGATCGTACTGGTTGTTGTGCTCAAAGTCAATGACCTCCTGAGATGAGAGACCGAAAATAAAGGCGTTCTCCTCTCCCACTTCCTCGACGATCTCCACATTGGCTCCATCCATCGTGCCCAGCGTCGGCGCTCCGTTCAGCATGAACTTCATGTTGCCGGTACCGGACGCCTCCTTGCTGGCCGTGGAAATCTGCTCGGACACGTCGGCCGCCGCGAAAATCATCTCCGCATTGGATACGCGGTAGTTCTCGATAAATACGATTTTGATCTTGCCGTGAATCGACGCGTCGTTGTTTACCACGTCGGCCACGCTGTTGATCAGCTTGATAATCGCCTTCGCGCGGCGGTATCCGGCGGATGCCTTCGCCCCGAAAATAAACGTGCGGGGATACATATCCATCGCCGGGTTTTTCTTCAATTCGTTGTACAGGTGCATGATGTGCAGAATGTTCAAAAGCTGGCGCTTGTACTCATGCAGCCTCTTTACCTGTACGTCAAAGATGGAGCGCGGGTCTACCTCGATGCCGTTGTGCTCCTTGATATATTCTGCCAGGCGGACCTTGTTCTGGTACTTGATGTTCATAAATTCCTGCTGGCACTTCTTGTCATCCACATAAATCGACAGCTTGCCGATCTGGGACAGGTCGGTGATCCAGTCCGCGCCGATCTTGTCGGTAACCCACGCCGCCAGCTTCGGATTGCCGTGCAGCAGGAAGCGGCGCTGGGTGATGCCGTTGGTCTTGTTGTTGAATTTCTCCGGCATCATCTCATAGAAGTCCTTCAGCTCCTGATTCTTCAAAATCTCGGTGTGCAGCCTTGCCACGCCGTTTACGGAAAAGCCGGTGACAATGGCAAGGTGAGCCATCTTGACCTGACCGTCGTAGATAATCGCCATTTTCTTAACCTTTTCCATATTGCCCGGATACATGGTCTGAATCTTCTCCTGGAAGCGCCGGTTGATCTCCTCGACGATCTGGTAAATTCTCGGAAGCAGGCGGGAGAACAGCTCAAGCGGCCATTTTTCCAATGCCTCGGACATAATGGTGTGGTTCGTGTAAGCGCAGCAGCGCGTAGTGATGTCCCACGCCTCGTTCCATGTCAGGTCGTACTCGTCTAACAGGATGCGCATCAGCTCCGGAATCGTGACCGTCGGGTGGGTGTCGTTGAGCTGGAATACCACCTTCTCCGGGAGTCCGTGAATATCGTCGTGGTTTTCCATATATTTCATAATGGCGCGCTGCACGCTGGCAGACACGAAGAAATACTGCTGTTTCAGGCGCAGCTCCTTGCCGGCGTAGTGGTTGTCGTTCGGGTAGAGCACCTCGCAGATGGTCCTTGCCAGGTTCTGCTGCTCCACGGCCTTCTGGTAATCGCCCTTGTCAAAGGAGTCCAGATTGAAGTTGTCGATCGCCTCCGCATCCCAGATCCGAAGGGTGTTGACAATCTTGTTTCCATAGCCCACAACGGGGAGGTCGTAGGGAACCGCCATGACGGACTGATAGTT
>CANPZR010000013.1 GCA_947589175.1 uncultured Lachnospiraceae bacterium
CTCCATCACTGTGGGGAGAATAATAGCGTTGGCTACGCCGTGCGGCGTGTCATAGAGAGCGCCTAAGGGGTGAGCCATGGAGTGAACGATGCCCAGTCCCACATTGGAGAATCCCATGCCTGCCACATACTGTCCGAGAGCCATCCCCTCTCTTCCCTCCGGCGTGTTCTCGACAGCGCCGCGCAGGGAGCGGGAAATGATCTCGATTGCCTTTAAGTGGAACATATCGGAGAGTTCCCATGCGTCGGCGGTAATATAGCCCTCAATGGCATGTGTCAGCGCGTCCATGCCGGTAGCGGCCGTCAGCCCCTTGGGCATGGAGGACATCATCTCGGAGTCCACAAATGCTACTACCGGAATATCCTTGGGATCTACGCAGACCATCTTCCGATTCTTCTCCGCATCGGTGATCACGTAATTGATCGTAACCTCTGCCGCTGTTCCCGCCGTAGTAGGAACGGCAAAGATCGGAACGCATTTATTCTTCGTGGGAGCCACACCCTCTAAGCTGACCACATCCGCAAAATCCGGGTTTTTGATAATGATTCCGATAGCCTTGGCCGTATCCATGGAGGAACCGCCGCCGATAGCCACGATGTAATCTGCGCCGGACTTCTTGTAAGCCTCTACGCCGGTCTGAACGTTCTCAATCGTCGGATTGGGCTTGATATTGGAATACAGCTCATAGGCGAGTCCCGCGCCGTCAAGAACGTCCAGCACCTTCTTAGTAACTCCGAATTTCACAAGATCCGGATCCGAGCACACAAATGCCTTTGTAAACCCTCTGCCCTTTGCTTCCGTGGCGATCTCCTGAATCGCGCCTGCTCCGTGATACGACGTCTCATTCAGCACAAATCTGTTTGCCATACTTCTACCATCTCCTTTAAAAATATAATATTCTTCTCCTATTGTAACGCAGAATCTTCTCTCTGTAAATATTTTTTCTCCCGAAACCCGTACGGATCCCGCATCTACAGATTTTTCACCTTAAATTCGCGTTCCGCCGCTCTGCGCTGATCCCTTTTCGCGATATCCTGCCGCTTGTCATAGAGCTTTTTCCCCTTTGCCAGGGCGATTTCCACCTTAATCCTGCTCCCCTTAAAATAAACGCTCAGAGGAACCAGGGTATACCCCTTCTGCTCGATTTTCCCGATCAGCCTGCGGATCTCCTGCTTGTGCAGCAGAAGCTTGCGCACCCGGAGCGGATCCTTATTAAATATATTTCCCTTTTCATAGGGACTGACATGCATGCCGTAGAGCTGGATCTCATTATTTTTGTCAATGCGGATGAACGCCTCCTTGATGCTGCAGTGTCCCTGCCGGATCGACTTCACCTCTGTGCCCACCAGCTCAATGCCCGCCTCATATTTCTCCTCAATAAAATAGTCGTGCCAGACCTTTTTATTGTTCGCTATCAGTTTTGTGGATTCCTTGCCCATTCTCTTCCTCCCCTCATATTCCCTGCGGTATGCCTTCGCTGTCCGCCATGGCAAAATCAATAGTCCTTAAAAGCTTGTCCACAGAGGCCACCTTCACCCGGACCTGCTGTCCCATGCGGTATTCCTTTCCCGTGTGATGTCCCACCACCCGGTATTTTTCCTCCTGAAAATCATAGCGGTCGTCGCTCATGTCCGCCAGCCGGATCATGCCCTCCACAGTGTTGGGAAGTTCCACATAAATTCCCCAGGAAGTGACGCCGCTGATCACGCCTTCGTACTCCTCGCCGATGTGGGCGCTCATGTACTCCGCTTTTTTCATCTTCTCTACTTCCCGCTCCACATCGTCCGCACGCCGCTCCTTTTCGCTGGACTCCTCCGCCACGCCCGGCAGAATCTTCTCATAGTGCTCATACCGCTTTCCCTTGATGCCGTGACGCAGATTTTCCTTGATGATCCGGTGAATCTGCAGATCCGGGTAACGGCGGATCGGCGAGGTAAAATGGCAGTAGTACCTCGTCGCCAGCCCGAAATGCCCCTCGTTGACCGTGGAGTATTTGGCTCTTTTCATGGAACGGAGAGTCAGACGACTGAGGAAATCCTCCTCCGGCGTGCCCTGTATCTTTCGAATCAGATTCTGGATTTCCTTCGGGCGGACCTGCTCGTTCCCCACCCGGAGATGATACCCGAAGCCCGCCGTCATGCGGGCCAGCTCCTCAATTTTCTCCGGGTCGGGATTCTCATGGGTCCGGTACACAAACGGCACCTCCTGCCAGAAATATTCTTCCGCCACCGTCTGATTGGCCGCCAGCATAAACTCCTCGATAATCCGGGTGGCCACGTTGCTCTCATGGGGAATAATCTCTATCGGATGGCCCTTTTTGTCCAGAAGGATCTTGCACTCCGTAAATTCAAAATCAATCGATCCCTGTTTTTTCCGGTTCGTCCGCAAAATCCGCGCCAGCTCCTCCATATTTTCAAACAGGGGAATCAAATTCCGGTAGCGGGCGCATGTCTCCGGCTTATGGTTCGTCAGGATGTCGTTGACGTCGCTGTAATTCATCCGCTCTGTCACCCGGACGACCGTCTCGGCAATGCGGTGCCGGATCATCCGCCCCTTCCCGTCAAACGTCATAAAGCAGCTGAGAGCCAGCCGGTCCTCCCCCATATTCAGGGAACAGATGCCGTTGGACAGCTTGTGGGGCAGCATGGGAATCACCCGGTCCACCAGATACACGCTTGTCGCCCGGTTCAGGGCCTCTCTGTCCAGAGGCGAGTGCTCCGACACATAATGGGACACATCGGCGATGTGGACTCCCAGGTCGAACGTGCCGTCGTCATTCTTCTGCAGCGTAATGGCGTCATCCAGATCCTTGGAATCCTCCCCGTCTATCGTCACGGTATCCACGCCGCGCATGTCCGTCCTTCCCTTCATCTGTTCGGGATATACCTGGTCCGGGACGCCCTCCGTCTGCCGCATCACCTCCGCGGGAAACTCCTCCGGAATCTCAAAGGCCTTCACAATAGACAGGATATCCACACCGGGATCGTTCACATGGCCTATAATCTGGCTCACAAATCCCTCGGGGCTCTTTGTCCTGTCGCCGTAGCTCGTAATCTCCACCACGACCTTGTGGCCTTCCACAGCCCCCAGCGTCGCTCCCTTGGGAATGTAAATATCCCGGTTCAGCTTCTCATTGTCGGGAATCACAAAGGTAATCTTTCTGTTCCGGGTAAACGTTCCCACCAGAGAATGGGTCATTCTCTTGGTAATGCGAACCACTTCTCCCTCTTTCCGCCTTCCGCCTCTTCCGCCCGTCCCGATCAGGCGGATCTGCACGATGTCGCCGTGAAACGCGCCGCCGCAGGAGTTCTCAGGGATAAAGACGTCCTCTCCCTCTTCATCTCCCTCAATGGACACAAAGCCGAATCCCCGGCGGGTAGACATAAACTCCCCCGTCAGGAGCTTCTCTTTTTTCTTCCCTTTCATAGTTCCTCTCATTCCGCCGCCCCTGCGGCCTCTCAATCCTGTGGCACAGACAGTGTACCAGTAAAAAGCACTTCCCCACATTCATGAAGAAGCGCCCAGAAAAAATCTAAAGTTATCGTCATACGCAGGCTCGCCTGAAAATCAGTCCAGCCACGAAGTACAAAGCACAATGGAGAGAATGATAAATACGGCTGCCAAAACGGCTGTGACCTTTACCTTGATTCCCTCTGAGGAACGTCCCTTGTTCCGGGTCCAGTAAGAATCTGCTGCTCCCGATACCGCGCCAAGACCGGAATCCTTCCCCTCCTGCATCAATACTACAATAACGATTGCCACGCATACGATAATGTATATAATCGTAGCGATCAGCTTCAGTGTGCTCATGATCAGCCCTCCTGTTTCTTATTTTGAATAAAAGTCGGGATCTTTATGCCTTCAATCCCCTGCTTGTCACCGGTTCCCGAACGCACGGAGCTGCGCGGCGTGATGACAGACATCTCCTCATTCAGAGAGGATCCCGCCGGACTGGCCGGGGGCACGCTGGACACCGGAGAACGGCTCTGAGTCCCCATGCCGTCCAAAAAACTCAGTCCGCTCCTGGTCGGCGTGGTCGTCTTGCTCTTACTCAGGAAACTGGGCGTGCTGCCGAACTTGGCGTTGAACCCGTTCATCATATTGGGCGACTCGCCGTCGTCCAGGCCGGTGGCAATCACCGTGATCGTAACGGTATCCGAAGCGGTCTCATCGTACATGGCGCCAAAGATAATCGTCGCTTCCTCTCCAGCCAGCTCCTGAACATAGGAAGCTGCCTCGTTGGCCTCCAGAAGGCTGACCTCACCGGATACATTGATAATAACATGGGTCGCCCCATCGATGGTAGTCTCCAAAAGAGGACTGGTGATGGCCTGCTTCACAGCCTCCACACACTTGTCGTCGCCTCTTCCCACGCCGATTCCGATATGTGCAATACCCTTGTCCTTCATGACGGTCTGAACGTCCGCGAAGTCCAGGTTGATAAGTGCCGGCGTGTTGATCAGATCCGTGATGCCCTGAACGCCCTGCTGCAATACCTCGTCCGCCTTCTTCAGCGCCTCCGGCATCGTCGTCCGGCGGTCGCAGATGGCAAGAAGCTTGTCATTGGGAATGACGATCAACGTGTCCACACACTCTTTCAATTTATCTACACCGCCGATGGCATTGGTCATGCGGTTCTTTCCCTCAAAGCTGAACGGCTTCGTCACAATGCCCACGGTGAGCTTGCCCATCTCCTTGGCGATCCGGGCGATCACCGGAGCCGCTCCGGTTCCTGTCCCGCCGCCCATGCCGCAGGTGACGAATACCATGTCCGCGTCCTTGACGACCTCGGCTAACTCTTCTTTGCTCTCCTCGGCTGCCTTCTCGCCGATCTCAGGCTTTGCTCCCGCGCCAAGCCCTTTCGTCAGTTTCTCTCCGATCTGAATGCAGACCGGAGCCTTGCAGCGCTGTAATATCTGCTTGTCCGTATTCACACAGACGAACTCTACACCTTTAATCCCCTCGTCTATCATGCGATTGACAGCGTTGTTTCCGGCTCCGCCCACTCCGACGACAAGCAGGTTCGCAGCCATATTCTCTGCCTCGCTGGTCATAATCTCTAACACTACAGTTCCTCCTTCTAAATAGGAATAGAATAGTCCTTTTAAGTCACATATATTATATAATACTTTTTTTCCCATAAATAATCAAGTAGAAATTTTTAATTCCCCGGATTTAATTTTTGGTTTCCAGTATTACATCCCCCTTAACTTCGTAGTTTCTCATGTCCAGATCCCCTTTCAGATTTTTTTCTCTGGCGGTGGAAAGAATCCCGGCCAGGGCGGAAATCTCCTCATCGTAATTGTCCTGGCGCCCCAGGAGCACCCGGATGTCCCCGGAGTAGAGAAACACTTCGTCCTTCTCATTGAACCGGGCCTTGTCCCACGTGATGCCGTAGTGCTGGAAAAGATTGGAAAGATTCATGATCTGCTCCAGCTGCATCTCATCCTCCATCTTGACCTTCTCATATATGGTAAATGTGGTGAGGCTCTCTGTTTCGAACAGCGGAATCCCTTCCATGGGATCCGACGAGCTCAAAAGCACCATGCCGTCCTTATCAAAATATATGTACTGGCTGGCATAGGAAATGCCCGCCACAATGCTCTTCTCGTAGAGATGGACATGGATCTCGCCGGGGGACGGGTAAGAGACCTCGTACTCCCGCACATAGGGAAGCTCGGGCGTCAGCGACAATTTGTTCATCAGCCAGAACGTCAGGACATTCCGGTAGAGGACGTTGTCCTGGAACGTCTCCGCCATCTCCTCCTCGCCGTAAAAGGTATTGCCCTCAAAGGAGACCTTTCTCACATGGAAAAAAAACAGACAGAACACCACGGCCGCCGCAATGGCCAGCATGATGATCCACTTTCCCATTTGTCGTCTGCGATCCATTATGCTTCTTCCTTTCCCTCGTTGTATCTCTCAGGCGTCCGGCCGCCGCCTCGCCCGCAGCCCCAGAGCCCGCATCTGCTCTTCCATTTTCTCGTATCCTCTGTCGATATAGCGGCTCTGGCGGATCTCCGAGACGCCCTCCGCCATGGCGGCCGCAATGAGAAGTCCCGCGCCGCTGCGCAGATCATCCGCCCGCACAGTGCCGCTGTGCAGCCTTGTCACGCCGGTAATCCGGGCCCTGCTGCTGACAAAATCAATGTCCGCCCCCAGTTTCCGCAGCTGGAGGACCATTCGGAACCGGTTCTCAAAAATTCCCTCCTCGATAGTGCTGACTCCCCGGGCTTTCGTCAGAACCGCCATAAGCAGGGACTGGCCGTCCGTGGGATAGCCGGGATAAGGTCTGGTACAGATATAGGGAATCCGTCCCGGGACGCTGCGCTGGCGGATTCGGATCCCCTCCGGATCCGCCAGCAGCTGGCATCCCAGTGTCTCCAGAACCCGTTTTTCCTCTGCCGGCACCGGCTCTTTCATCCTCAGAAACGCCTCGCCGCCGCACCCCGCCGCAAACATGGCATGGGTCAGGAACACGATCCGGTCCGCCCCTAAGTTCCACTCGGTTCCATGGAGCCGCTCTACGCCCCGGATTCGGATTCTGGAAGTGCCGGCTCCCTGCACGCGGGCCCCCATAGCGTTTAAAAAACCGCACAATTCCACAATTTCCGGCTCCCTGGCCGCTCCGCGGATCACCGTGTCCCCCTCCGCGCGCACCGCCGCCAGCAGTATGTTTTCCGTAGCGCCTACGCTGGGAAAAGGGAGCGGGATTTCCGCGCCCCGCAGTTTTCCCGCGCACTGGCACCGGATAAATTCCCCGGACTCTTCTGTCACGGCTCCCATTCGGGCAAAGGCCGCCAGGTGCATGTCAATGGGCCGCCTTCCAATGGAACACCCGCCGGGATAGTGAATCTTCACCCGGCGGCAGCGCGCCAGCATGCTTCCCAGAAAAAGCACGGACGCCCGCAGCTCTCCCACTGTTTTCTCCTCGATCACATCATTTTTCACTTCATCCGCCCGGAGGACAAGGCTTCCGTCCGCATAAGCGGCCTTTCCGCCGATGCTGCGTATGACCCTCTCCATCCCGTGCACGTCCAGAATATCCGGGCAGTGGCGTATCACCGTCGTCTCCCGGCACAAAAGCGACGCCGCCATCATCGGAAGCACCGCGTTTTTGGAACCCTGGACCGTCAGCTCCCCCTGCACGGGGACGCCTCCGCAGACCTCTATCGCCATTTGCTCACCATACCAATATGATCTTATTCCTATTGTATGTGAGCCCCTTTCCTACGTGCTTTTACACTTTGAAGAAATCCCTAACACCAGTCCCATCTCCGCCATCAGGATCATGACGGAGGTTCCCCCGTAGCTGATAAAGGGAAGGGGAATGCCGGTAGAGGGCATGGAATTGGTCACCACGGCAATATTGATCACAACCTGTGACGCAATGTGAATCATAACTCCCGTACAGATCAAAGCCGAGAACAGATCCGGCGCATTCATGGCCGTGTTCAGCACGCGCCACAGCAGAATGATGAACATGATAATCACAATGCCGGCGCCCACCATCCCCAGTTCCTCGCAGATAATGGAAAAAATCATGTCGTTGTGGGACTCCGGGATAAACCCCAGCTTCTGCATGCTCTCTCCCAGACCGGCGCCGAACACCCCGCCAGAGGCAATGGCGTACAGCCCCTGCAGAATCTGATACCCCTTGGGATGGGTCTCCACGTTGCGCCAGATCTGCAGGCGCTCCATGCGGAAGCCCTCGCCGAAAAATATGTACAGGCCAATGAGCCCCGCGCCCACAAGCGCGAGAATAACGTACAGCCGTTTATTTTTCGCGGAGATAAAACACATGCCAAAGGCAATCACGAACACGACAATGGCCGTGCTCAGGTTTTCCTTCGCCACCAGTATAATCAAGAGCCCCACCGGAAGGAAGACCCGGGCAATGCCGGAAATCGACCCCATCTCCCGGGGGCGCTTTTGTATAAAATACGCCGCCACTAAAATCACGGCGATCTTGGTGATCTCCGAGGGCTGGAAGGACAAAGGACCGATGTAGATCCAGCGCCTGGCGTCGTTTAAGTTGGCGCCGATAAAGAGCACTAACACCTGCAGCGCCACCGCCACCCAGTAGATCAGCGTGATAAAGCGGATCTTCAGAACGGGAAGGTGGCTCAGGTACAGCTTATAGGGAAACCGGCTGACTAACAGCATGGCAATGATCCCCGCCGCCACGCCCACAGCCTGTTTTTTCAGAAAATAGGCGGAGTCCCCGAACTTCACCTGAGAAGTGTAGGAGCTGGCGCTGTAGATCATCAGCATGCCGAATCCCACCAGGCACAGCGTAATCAGAAGCAGACTGTAGTCAAAAGAGCTGGCCGCTGTATTCGGTTGTCTGTCCCCGTCTCTCCTCACAGGCTATCCCTCCTAAATCAAAAATTGTCAATCCCCTCACAAATTGCACACAAAAAGGCGTTTTGCCCCGTGACATCTCCTCACAAATTGCACACAAAGTCCTTGAACATCCTGCCCCTCTGCTCATAGGAATCGAACATATCCCAGCTGGCGCACGCCGGCGACAGAAGGACCGCGTCCCCCTCCTCGGTCAGAGCGGCAGCGCGCTTTACCGCCTGCTCTAAGCTGTCCACGAACTCGTATTCCGTAAAGCCGTTTCTCTCGGCTGTCTCCGCAATCCGCTCTTTTGTGGCGCCCATGAGAAGGAGTTTCTTTACCTTTCCATCAAAGGCCTGGATCCACTCGTCGAACTCCCCGCCCTTGTCGTATCCGCCCCCAATGAGCACGGTCGGGCGGCTCATCGACTGGATGCCCTTGATGGCGGCGTCCGGGTTGGTGCCCTTGGAATCGTTGTAATAATCCACGCCCCCCACCGTCTTCACAAACTCCACCCGGTGCTCCACCGGATGAAAACGCCGCACCGTATCCAGAATTGTCTCCATCGGAACGCCCATTTTCCGCGTCATGAGAATGGCCGCCATGATGTTCTCGCAGTTGTGATCCCCGGGCAGGCGGCACTCCGACATATTCATCAGCGCCTCGCCGGTCGCCCCGTCCACGATATCATGGTTCTCATTCTGGTACAGGCCGTTTTCAATCTTTCTCTTGCTGCTGAAAAATTCCACCGGACAGGGCAGGCTCTCCGCCCTCTCCCGCAGCACGTCGTCCTCGTAGTTGAGCACGCACAGATCCTCCGCCGTCTGATTTTTCGTAATCAAAAACTTCGTGTCGATGTAGCGCTCCATGGTGCCGTGCCGGTTCAGGTGATCCGGCGTGATGTTGAGAATAGCGCTCACATGGGGGCGGAACGTGTCCGCCGTCTCCAGCTGGAAGCTGCTGATCTCCGCCACCGTCACCGATTTTTCCGAAGTCTTCAGCACTTCCTTTGTGTAGGGATTTCCGATGTTGCCCACCACGTATGTCTCCTCGTTCCACGCCGCCATGATCTCCCCGGTCAGGGTCGTAGTCGTGGTCTTTCCATTGGTCCCGGTAATCCCGACGACCTGCCCCCGCTCCAGCATATAGGCTAACTCGATCTCGCCGATGATAGGAACCTTCTTCTCCCGCAGAAAATCCGCCAGGGGAATCGTCAGGGGCACTCCCGGGCTGAATACCGCATAGTCCAGTTCCGCAAATTTGTCCTCGGGAAAATCCCCCAGATAGACCGGATCGTCATATCCCGTGCAGTCCAGATCCCGGTTTCCGTCATAGAGACAGACGTCCGCTCTCATCTCCGCGGCCAGATTTCTGGCAGCCAGGCCGCTTTTGCCCAATCCCACGATCGCTATTTTTTTTCCTTCTAATAACATGTTCTCCTCATTTCCGCCGCCTATCGCGGCCATTTATTCATCCGGATCCACAGGCTCCCTTTTATCCCGCCTGATTCATCATTGGAGGGCCGCCATGCCCACCAGGCACAAAAGAGCCGTCACAATGCTGAACGCCGCCACGATCTGGGTCTCCGAGAACCCGCACAATTCAAAGTGGTGGTGGATCGGCGCCATCTTGAAGATGCGCTTTCCATGTGTAATTTTAAAATAAGTCACCTGAATCATCACCGAGAGCACCTCCACCAGGTAGATGAGCCCCACGATGACAATAAACAGCGGCATGTGAAGAATCAGGGCGATGGACGCCACAAATCCCCCTAACGCCAGGGAACCGGTATCTCCCATGAACACGCGCGCCGGATAGGTGTTAAAGAGCAGAAATCCCAGAAGCCCTCCGACGACTGCCCCGATAATCGGCGTGACCGCCACTCCTAACATAATCGCGGCAATGGCAAAGAACGTCGCCACGATCACCGTCACCCCGGAGGCGAGTCCATCCAGGCCGTCCGTGAAGTTGACGCCGTTTACGGTGCCGAGCACGACGATAAACACAAAGATGATAAAGAGCCACGTCGGCATGGTAAATCCGACGCCCGCCACAAAGGGAATCCGCACCGTGGGCTCCAGTCCCGCCACATTGAAATAATAATATATGAACACAATCGTCACCAGAAACTGCAGCGCCATCTTCTGTATCGGCGTCAGCCCCAGAGACCGCTTCTTCACCACCTTGATGTAATCGTCCAGAAATCCGATCAGCCCGAATCCCAGCGTCATAAAGAGCACGGGGATAATGTCCGGGTACTTTCTCACATAAATCAGGGATGTGAGCAATATGCTGGCCAGTATCACCAGGCCTCCCATAGTGGGCGTCCCGTTCTTTTTCAAATGGGACTGAGGTCCCTCGTCCCTCACCGTCTGCCCAAACTTTAACTTGTGCAGGAAAGGAATCAGGATGGGGCACAGTACGACGCTCACCAGAAACGATATGAGGACAGGCATCAGCACGCCCCCGTTTACATTCAAATTCATCCTTCACACCTCTTTTTTATCTTATTTGGTACGCTTGCGCACATAAAACATTTTATACTATTAACACATTCACCGCAAGCACTATTTATCCAACAGATAGGGCAGAATATTGCCATACAGCTCGGAGATGGCCGGAGCGGCCACCGTCCCCCCGTAGTAGAGCCCCTCTGGCTCGTCGATGCGCACTAAGGCGATGACCTGGGGATCCTCCACCGGCGCGAAAGCGATGGTGGAGGCAATGTACTTGCCGTTTCCGCGGGGCAGCTTCTGGCTGGTGCCGGTCTTGGCCCCCACGGTAAAGCCCTCCACGCCGGCCTTCGAGCCGGTTCCCTCTGAGACCACCTTCCCCAGCGCCTCCCGCACCAGATCCGACGTCTTTTCCGATACGATCGTCTCCCCGCCGGGGTACTGGAACTTCTTCATCCGAGTGCCGTCCGCGCTAATCGCGCTGACCCCAAAGTGGGGCGTGATGCTCTTTCCCCCGTTTATAATCGACGCCGCGCAGGTCAGAAGGCGGATGGGGGACACCTGAAACGACTGTCCGAAGGACATAGTGGCCAGTTCCACCGCCCCCACATTTTCCTTCTTGTGCATGATGGTATTCGCCTCTCCCGGCACGTCGATTCCCGTCTTCTGCAGCGCTCCGAACTGCTGGAGCTTCTGGAAAAAATTCTCCGTCCCGATGCGGGCTCCCACCTCCATAAAGACCGGATTGCAGGAATTTTTGATGCCGTCCAGGAAAGTCTCGCTGCCGTGCCCCGCCGTCTTGTGGCAGCGTATCCTCCGGTCCTCTACCATTTTGTAGCCCGGGCAGTGGAACCGATCCGTCATTTTCACCGCGCCGGTCTCCAGCCCCGCCGCTGCCGTCAGAATCTTGAACGTAGACCCCGGCTCGTAGGTGTCGGACACGCACTCGTTGCGCCACATGGCATTGAGCGCCTTGTTTTTTTCCTTTTCCGTCATGGCCGACCCCTCCGGCAGCGCGTAGGGATCGTTGAGGTTAAATTCCGGGGCTCCCGCCATGGCGTAAATTTCCCCGTTGTTCGGATTCATGAGGATGATTTCCACGCTCTTTGCCTTCTTTTTCTCCAGGAGCATCGACGCCACCTGATCCGCGTACTCCATAATCGTCAGATCCAGGCTGGTATTCAGCGTCCACCCCGCCACCGGCTCGATCCGGTCCTCCGCCCCGTTCTCAATCTCCGTGCCGTGGGCCGTCGTCATGGTCAGAATCGATCCGTCCAGCCCCTTCAAACAGGACTCATAGGTAACTTCCAGGCCGATGATTCCCTGGTTGTCGCTTCCGGTAAAGCCCAGCACCTTGGAAGCCAGGGAATCATACGGATATTCCCGCTTATAATCCTCATCGACGGTCACTCCCGCCAACTTATAGTTGCGTATTCTATCGGACGTTTCCTTGTCAACATTCGATTTGACCTTCTCCCGCGAAGAGACCTTCTCCACTTTTTTTCGGATGGTCTCCGGATCCATTTCCAGTTCCTTTGACAGCGTCTGAATCACTTTTTCCGGTTCTTTTAACTGGCTGTGGATTACCGAAATCGTGGATACCGACCGGTTTCCCGCCAGCAGATTGCCATTGCGGTCCAGAATTTTCCCTCTCTCCGCCTTGATCTTTCGTTCCCTCTCATGAAGCTCTTTGGCCTGCGCGCCGTAGTAATCCGCTTGAAACAGCATCAGATACCCCAGTCTGACAAATATGCAGACAAGTACCAGTCCGAAAACAAAAAATACCAAGAGCATGCTCTGCCGTTGGTACGTTTTGTGCCTGGTCCACATAATCCACACCTCAGGAAAAATCATCCTTACATTTTATTGCATCTCTTTCCCGGTTATGATTCTTTTGACGGATACTGTCCCAGAAAAGGAAGAACCCGCTTCATAATCTTATGGGCGAATTTGGTGGCGTAGGTGCTGTGGGCCTGATCTTTCACATGGGGCTCGTCTATGATCACATAGACGGCTACCTCGGGATCCTCCGCCGGCACGCATCCGATAAAGGAAACCAGGTAATTTTTCTCGCTGACCGGACGTTTCTCCGCCGTTCCGGTCTTCCCGCCGATGGAATAGCCCTTTACTTTGGCCGGCGAAGCTGTCCCTTCCTCCACAGTGGATTTCAGATAGCTGCGAAGCTTCCTGCTGGTATCCTCGGTGGTCGTCTTCTTCACGACGACCGGATTTACAGACTCCACCACTTCTCCCTCGCTGTTCTGGATCTCCTTCACCACGTGGGGCTGATAGTAATTCCCGCCGTTGACCAGGGAACAGAACCCGCTGAGCATCTGCACCATGGTCATCGTCTGGGTCTGCCCGAAACTGCTGGTAGCTAACTCCACCGGATTGAGTTCCTCCTCGCTGTGGATGAGCCCGGAAGCCTCCCCCGGCAGGTCGATGCCCGTCTTCTGTCCGAACCCGTACAGGCGGTTGTATTTGCTGAACTGCGCCCGGTCCATCCGCCCGCCGATTTCCATCAGGGCGGAGTTGCACGACTCCATCAGACTGTGCCGCAGATCCAGCGTCCCGTGCCCGGACCGGTTGCTGCAGTGGATCTCCCGGTCCGCCACTTTTTTCACGCCGGTGCAGACAAATGTGGAGTTGTCGTTCACCAGATTCTCGTCCAGCGCCGCCGCAACGGTAAAGGGCTTGTAGGTAGAACCCGGCTCGTAGGCGGAGCCGATGCAGAAATTGGACCACATAATCGACTGGCACTCGTTCTTCTCCTCATCCGTCATGGCATCCTGTTCTTCCTGTGTGTACATATAATTCATATTTTCCGGCTCGTTGAGGTCAAACGTGGAATCCGTCGCCATGGCGAGGACTTCCCCGTTCCTGGGATTCATGAGCATCACCGCCACGCGGTTGGCCCCCACGTCATTTTTCTGGAAATTCTGTATTTCCTGCTCGATAATCTGCTGGATATTGGCGTCAATGGTGAGGATCACGCTGTCCCCGTCCTTAGCCTCCTTAATAGTCCGCTGCAGCTTCATGTCCGAGTCAAAATACCCGTACTCACGCCCCGTCACGCCGCACAGGACGTCGTTGTAGCTCTGCTCCACGCCGTACGTCCCCTGATTTTCCGAGGACATAAAGCCAATGATGTTGCAGGCCACGTTCTTCATCGGATAGTTCCGCTTAAACGTCTCCTCGAACCACACGCCCTGAATGTTCTTATTCTCCGACATCTTCTCCTGAAAAGACTCCACCACGTCTGAATCCAGATTCCGCAGGGGATCCAAGTGTACGTACATGGAATCCGGATTGTCCGCCACCGCCTTCTCCAACAGTTCCCGGTCCACGCCAAAGTGCCCGGAAATGGCGTTCAGCGTCTCCGCGTAATCCTCCTCGTCCGTACGCAGCGTCCGGGGCTCTAACACCAGATCGTACTTGCGGATGCTGACAGCCATGGTAGTGTCGTTTCGATCCTTAATCGTCCCCCTCTGATAATT
This sequence comes from uncultured Lachnospiraceae bacterium, assembly GCA_947589175.1. GTDB lineage: Bacteria > Bacillota > Clostridia > Lachnospirales > Lachnospiraceae > Eubacterium_F. The sequence continues at coordinate 14,294 of CANPZR010000013.1, forward strand.
CAGAATCGTATTGGTATACGCCTGCTGGGAGAGGGCCTGCTTTCTGTAGCGGTCTCCGTCGTTGCGGTTGATCTTATAGATCCGATACCCCAGCCAGACAAAAATCAAAATAAAAACGCAGAAAAAAACAAAGAGCCAGACCCGCATAGCCCTTGTAAAGAGCTTGACCGGTCTTCTTCTCCGCATCCTCCTGCGCGTATAGGGAGTAGTCCTCGTATTTGTACTCATAAACGGTTCACCTGCTCAATCGGTCGGAATGCTTCCGTGCTGGCGCACCTGGGTGCTCTTCCGGCTCTTGTAGGTGTACACCTGACCCTTCTTCGCCTGTTTCATGCCCAGCTCCTCTGTGGCCTTCTTGTAAATCTCCGGAAGGTTCACATTCTCTTCCAGCTTCATCTTCGCGGCTGCATTCTCTTTTTCCATATTTACCACTTCACTCTGTAATTTTACCACATTTTTGCTCAAATAGGTAGATTGAAATTGCAGGTGCAGATAAAAAATTCCTGTTATCATAACAGCGGCAAACGTAATGCATGTCAAAAGCACGGCAACCTTGTCTAACTTTTTCTTCGGCTGCCTCTTCTGCCTCTGTCTCTGTATCTCCTTTCTCCGAATCTCCTCTTCTCTTCTGCGAAGCGGCTGCCCGGCCTCAAGAGCCCTTGCTGTCGATCCATATATATAGGCCGTTCTCCGTTCTTCCATTTTCATTCTTCCTCCATGACTCGCTTCTCGAACACTCTTAATTTTGCGCTCTGGGAGCGGGAATTTGCCTCCCGCTCCTCATCAGAGGGCAAAATCGGTTTTCTTGTAATCACTTTCCCCTTAGATACTTTCCCGCAGACGCACACCGGAAAATCCGGCGGACAGGTGCACGGATTCTCATTGCGCCGAAAGTTCTGCTTCACGATCCGGTCTTCCAGCGAGTGAAACGTGATCACGCACAGACGGCCCTGATCTTTCAATAAGCAGATCATGTCGTCTAACGACTGGCGAAGCACCTCCAGCTCCCGGTTGCACTCAATCCGGATTGCCTGAAAGGTCCGCTTCGCCGGATGCCCTTTCCCGTTTCTCGCCTTCGCGGGCATAGACCTGCGTATAATATCCACGAGCTCCCAAGTCGTCTCAACCGGCTTTTTCTCCCTCGCCGCGCAGATATTTGCCGCAATCCGCCCCGCGTACCGCTCCTCTCCGTACTCTTTTATGACGCGGTACAGCTCCGCCTCCGAATACCCGTTCACAATATCTTTCGCGCTCTGCGTCTGTTCCTGATCCATCCTCATGTCAAGCGGCGCGTCCTCCCGGTAGGAAAACCCCCGCATGGCATTGTCCAGCTGATAGGAGGACACCCCCAGATCCAAAAGAATCCCGTCCACCTGATCAATCCCCAGTTCCTGCAGTACATCTCTCATATGTACAAAATTGCTCTTTATGACAGAAACTTTCTCCCCGTATTTCCCTAAACGCTCTCTGGAAACCCTAATCGCCTCATCGTCCTGGTCTATTCCCACGAAGCGGCCTCCGTCTCCCAGACGCCTGCACACCTCGTCCGCGTGGCCGGCACCTCCCAGCGTGCCATCCACATAAATGCCGTCGGGTCTTATCTGAAGCTGCTGCACCGTCTCATCTCTCAGTACTGAAATATGCTGAAAATCCATGTCCGCCTCCTAATCGGAGCGGCGCCTTTAGAAACTCAGCCCAAATTCCGACATGTGCTCGGCAATGTCGTCAATATTGCCGTAGTCGTCATTCTCCTCCCAGCGTTCTCTGCTCCAGATCTCAATTTTTGACAAAACGCCCACAAAGACAATGTCCTTCTCCAGCGCCGCGAACTCCCGCAGCTTGGCGGGAATCAGCGTCCTCCCCTGCTTGTCCACCTCGCAGGGGGCCGCGTTGGCCATAAAATGCCTCTGTAATTTTCTGGCATCCTTTGTTCCCGGAAGTTCTCTGAGCTGCTCAATGAACCCCTCCCACTCTTCCATGGGATACGCGAACAGACAGCCATCCAGCCCCAATGTGACTACAAAGGACTCCCCCAGGTCTTCCCTGAGTTTTGCCGGCACGATGACTCTCCCCTTGGCGTCCAGCCCGTGCTCGTATGTGCCCATGAACATAGTGAGTCTCACCAACTTCCGCAACATGGCCTCAGAGTGGGGTCTTCCGTGTCCGTCTTACCACTTCATGACACTTTCCACCACTTTCCACCACTTTTAGGTATATCATACACCACTTCCCGGGAAAAGGCAAGCGAAAAGTTTGTCAAAAAAAGGACAACCTCCCGCGGAAATCTGTGCTTCCACAAGAAGTTGTCCCTCTCAGAACCGATGCAATCTATATGTTGATGAAAAATTTTTTCTGGTTTATAATTTTAGGCGGGCTGGTTTCAGCTATCCTGCTGCCCGCTTTCAGCTATCTGCTCCGGCTGCATACTCTCGGCCGCCTCTGATTGCGCGCTTTCGGCTATCTGCTCCGGCGGGGCGACTCGCCGCCTGCCGCGTGTCAGGCAGACAATCCAGCAGACGATTCCTCCCACGGCCAGCAGCGCCGACAGCACCTGCGAGACGGCAATGCCCGTGTTTCCGATCTGGAGCTGGTCCGTCCGAAGTCCCTCGATCCAGGCCCGTCCGATGCCGTATCCCACTAAGTACATGAGAAAGAGCTCCCCGTCGAATGCCTTTTTCTTCGTGCGCAGCAGCACGAGAACGAGAACCATGACATTCCACAGCGACTCGTACAAAAAGGTGGGATGTACCTGGATATAATTGACGCCGTTCTCCACGATCATGTGATCCCGCATGGCCTGCGTGATGCTGGAGGACGCCACGTCGCCCACTTTCAGGCGCATGGCGAAAAACGAATCCGTGTACTCCCCGAACGCCTCCCGGTTCATAAAATTCCCGTAGCGCCCTATGACCTGTCCCAGCAGAAGTCCCGCCACCGCCGTGTCCGCGAACAAGAGAAACTTATACTTCTTCACATGACAGAACACGAGCGCCGTGATGACCGCCGCTATGACTGAACCGTAAATGGCCATGCCGCCGCCCCGGATATTGAACACCTGCATGAGATGGTCCTTATAATAACTCCAGCTGAACGCCACATAGTAAATCCGCGCGCCGATGATGGAAAAAATGATGCCGTACAGGGCAAAATCCATGTACAGCTCCGGGTCCTGACCCGTGCGCTTCGCCTGCCACCTCGCGAGCATCAGCCCCGCTATCATGCCGAGCGCAATGATGATGCCATAAAAGGCAATCGTAAATCCTCCTATATTGATCCCCTTCGGCAGCGTTCCAATCGTGACGCCGATGTGGGGGAAAACAATATCTGCTCCCATAACTTTCCTCGTTTCTTTGTTTCATATTATGTTCAGTTTGTCATATGCCGCAGTTGTCATCCACGGAGTGAGCGGAAACGCGCGGATTTTCCCCAACGCGCCTATCCGCTTAAAAGAAACCGCGCGGATTACACATTGAATCGGAACAGCACCACGTCTCCGTCCTGCACCACATACTCTTTTCCCTCGGAGCGCACAAGTCCCTTTTCTCTGGCGCCGTTCATGCCGTCGTACTTCACCAGATTCTCATAGCTGACCACCTCGGCGCGGATAAAGCCGCGCTCAAAATCCGTGTGAATCTTGCCCGCCGCCTGAGGCGCCTTCGTTCCCTGCGTAATCGTCCACGCCCTCGTCTCGTCCGGCCCTGTTGTGAGGAAACTGATCAATCCCAAGATCCGGTAGCTAGCGCGAATCAGCTTCTCTAAGCCGGACTCCGCGATCCCCAGATCCTCCAAAAACATCTTCTTCTCGTCCTCATCCAACTCCGCGATTTCCTGCTCGATCTGGGCACAGATTACGAACACCTCCGACTGCTCGCCCGCCGCGAACTCCCGGACCTTTTTCACAAAATCATTGGAGGCGCCGTCGTCCGCCAGATCGTCCTCCGCCACATTCGCCGCGTAAATCACCGGCTTGGCCGTGAGCAGGTTGTAGCCGGAGAACCACTCCTCCTCATCCTCGTCCTCCAGCTCAAAATTCTTCGCCGGATGGCCCTTCTCCAGATAGGCCTTCAGCCGCTCCAAGAGCGCGACCTCCTTCGCCAGCTTCTTGTCATTCTTCGCCCCGCGGGACGCCTTCGCAATCCGCCTCTCCAGAATCTCCACATCCGAAAAGATCAGCTCCAGATTGATCGTTTCAATATCCCGCAATGGATCGATGCTGCCGTCCACATGGACAATATTGGAATCCTCAAAGCACCGAACCACATGGACAATCGCGTCCACCTCGCGGATATTGGCAAGAAACTGATTTCCCAGGCCCTCGCCCTTCGACGCGCCCTTCACGAGCCCCGCGATATCCACAAACTCAATCACAGCCGGGATTACCTTGGCGGAGTGGTGCATCTCGCTCAACACCGTGAGCCGCTCGTCCGGCACCGGCACTACTCCCACATTGGGATCGATGGTGCAGAACGGGTAATTGGCCGATTCCGCCCCCGCCTTTGTCAGTGAATTAAATAATGTGCTCTTCCCCACGTTCGGGAGACCGACGATTCCTAATTTCATTTTTCTATTCTCCTTCTAAAATTCCTTTATTTTACGGCTTTTTTAATATACCTTTATCTACAAGTATATTACCATATAACAGCCCATAAGTCTATATTCTTTTGCTAACCATTGTTATTTGGTCGGTTTTATCAAGCCCTGAATCCGATGCTCCGCCTCTTTATAAACTGCCTCATCATCCCTCACAGAAATAATGATAATCTTCATGACACTGCCCTCACGGACTAAATCATATACCACCCGGTATCCAAGATTTTTAAGTTTTATCTTATAAAATCCACTCAATTTGGATGATGCGTGATTACCTAACGGTTTCCCGATTCCATCCGGTGGCGGCAACGGACATTCTGCTGTCTTGTCAATGGCTTTTAAAACCAGCTTCCGCACATAAGGATTTAACTTCCGCAAGTCCTTCTGTGCCTCTTTGATATACTCCACGGTCCATTTCATCAGCCATACTCCTATTCCAGTTCTACATCTACCGCATCCAGCTCATCCTGAGTAATACCGAACTCCTGCATCATCTGCTTCTGTGTCCGGTTCTCAGAGGCATCATAATGCTCCATGCGTTCTTCTGCCTCCTCTCGGAGAATGAAATCCGAAAGCATCTCCATCAGCGACTCATACTGTGCCGGGGAAATCAGCACACAGGCAGGCTTATTGTTCTTTACTACAATCTTGGTTCCTGTCATTTCCACCTCATCAAAAATTTTGTTTGCTTCCCCTTTATTAAAACGGGAAATGGGAACCATCGTTTTCAACATTCCCGTTACAGACATCTGCCCCATGTTTCCTCCTTTCTGCAAGTTTACAGCAGTAAACTTGTGAAGCGAATTCTGATCCGCTTTCCTCAAAATTCATTATTCATTCCTAGCATTTCTTATTCTGTATTTATTATACGATAAGGCAGATAATAATGTCAATAAATTCGCATTAAATATATCAATAAATTTATCGTGTGCTTATTGGTATCTTAAAAGTCTGCCGGCGGCTGTGCCGAGCTGTACAGGCTCTTCTTTTTAGTCGGCTCCCTCCATCATTTCAAACCGACATTTTCTTCACGTCATTTAATAACAATCCACATTCCGTCACGCTTAGACCCTATCCGCTCTATTTTCCCCTTCTTTTGAAGGCTGACAAATGTACGTTCGATTGTGCGTTTTGTAACTCCGATTTCTGTCGCAATCGTATCAAAAGTTCTATTCGGATTTTCGATTAACAATCCCAAAACAGCCTTTTCCGTTTTATTCAAACCGACATTCAAACCGACATTCAAACCGACATTTTTGTTGCTTAATTCCAATACCTCTTTGTCGAAGGGTATCTTACACTTTATATAATTATCTGTAATTTCAAAGACTTCCTTGCCATATTTTTTTATAATAGTTGGAACACCATGACCAGTATGTTCCGTCAAACCCATATTCAGAAAAACTCTCATCAATGTAGAATTTCTTGGATGACTGATTCCTTCATAAAAGTTTTCTATTGACATCCCATTTGGAAGTCCTCCATGTGATAATATTTCCATGCGATCGACAAAAATGGATATCTGCGGCTCTGTGATTGTCCAGTCGTTATGAACCAACGCATTTAGTACCGCCTCGTTTACGGCATCATAATCAAAAAGATACCTGTCCTTTCTTGGTCTGACTGTAGTATCAGAAACACATATATTTTCTGCCGACAATCTTGCTCTTATTTTTTCATAAACCGACAAAATACATCCATATCCATAATCATTTCTCTCAGATATAGCCGCCTTATCGACACCGCTAAATTTCACAAAAACAAATGGAATATTATTTTTGTCAGCCAGGAGCTCCGCTAAAAGATTATATTCTCCATTTTTATTGCGAAGATTAAAATTTGCCTCTATCGAGGAATCCTCAACATGAAATCCTTTTTCCGAATAATATATTTTTAGTTCTCTAAATGAAAGGTCCGTACGAGACGCCCTTTTCTTTATCATATATTCTTCTTCATAGAAATTCTTCTCATAACGAACTCGAATCTGCTCTGCAGTCATTTCCTTACAGGTAGCACCAATTCGAATTACACATCCATTTGAAGAAAATCCATATTTTTTTTGACAATAGATATTTCTTGTCCCCTTTGAAATAAATAAAATTATAAGAGTCTTTCCGGAATCAAATTTAAGCTCCGTTCTAATTTCTTCCTGTGGATTAGGTTCTATCTGCATAGTGATAACATCCGATATTTTTTTCAATGTTTCATCAATTTTATCAACCCCAATAACATTTCCATGATCGTCAACGCCTATAATAATCTGACCGCCATCAGCATTAAGAAATGCCACAATCTCCTTGCATATCGCATCTGTGTATTTTGTTTTTAATTCGACTTTTTCTGATTCCACATACTGGCTCATACATGACACCCTCTTGCTCTTAATTAACTAATTTTTATTAGAGTATATCATTTTGGCGACATTATTTCAATATAAACCGACATTCAAACCGACATTTTTGCAAATCAAAATAGAACAGTCCTTCACTATCACGGCAATTGCTTTATCGCCCGGCGTATCATTTCTCTGTCTGTTCCCTTGTGATCTGTTCCATATCAGATTTCCTCCTTTTTAGCCCTGCACAGGTCTTTTACTACTTCGCCGGCAAGAATCAGTCCCGCCACCGATGGCACAAATGCCACGCTGCCCGGAATATCTCTTCTCTCTGTGCACTTATGCTTGGCTCCGGGCGGACAGATGCAGTTTGCCCTGCAGCTGATTGCCATATCCTCCAATGGCCTTGTAGGCTTTTCTTCCGAATACACGACCTTTAATTTCTCTACGCCGCGTTTTTTCAATTCCCTCCGCATGACCTTTGCCAGAGGACATACCTTTGTTTGATAAATATCCGCGACCCTGAACTGGCTGGCGTCTAATTTGTTCCCGGCTCCCATACTGCTGATAATGGGTATATTTTTCTCCCGCGCTTTCATAACAAGTTCAATCTTAGCAGTAACCGTATCCACGGCATCCACAATATAATCGTATTCGTCAAAAGGAAATTCATCTGCATTTTCAGGCAGGAAAAAACTCTTATGAACGGCCACATCCACATCCGGATTGATTTCAAGCATCCGCTCTTTCATCACGTCTGTCTTATATTTCCCCACGGTTTTTCGCGTAGCTATAATCTGCCGATTCAGATTCGTCAGGCAGACCTTATCATCATCGATCAGGTCAAATGCCCCGACTCCGCTCCGCACAAGAGCTTCACAGGCATATCCCCCTACGCCGCCAATTCCAAAAATTGC
>CANPZR010000014.1 GCA_947589175.1 uncultured Lachnospiraceae bacterium
TTCAAGATTCAGTATCGTTGTCTTTTTCATGGTGTATTACCTCCGGTTTATCCATATTCCGCGTGTCAATTGACACAATTCAAAGTATTGTTGAAACAACCCAAAGTATTGTTAAAACAATCCAAAGTGTTGTTGAAACAACCCTTAGTATAAAATTATTTTTCCGTGCTGTCAATCGGTCATTTTTTATGGGCAATAAATTCTTTGCGTTTAATGCTTAATTTTTTATTCTTTTTGGAATCCTTTTTTATAGGCCTTTTTTATAGGAGAAATTTTTGTTGACACAAACATTTGTTTGAAATATACTATATCTTGTATTTTGTGGGAAATTATGCCCTACGCGGAGCAAAGGCGTCTATGGCATTTCGGCCGCAAAGCGGTTCCGGATGGGCATATTTTTCAAGTACCTATTTTGGGAAAGAAGTGAGGGAATGTGAGACGATGAGCAATTACAGCGGAAGCGATATAGTAATATTGGAAGGACTGGAGGCCGTGCGCAAGAGGCCGGGCATGTACATCGGCAGCACCGGCACGAGGGGACTGCACCACATGATATGGGAGATACTGGACAACGGGATCGACGAGCATCTGGCGGGATTCTGCGACGAGCTGCACCTGACGCTGTTGAAGGACGGCGGCGTGACGGTGGAGGACAACGGGCGCGGCGTGCCGGTAGATCTTCACCCGGTGAAGAAGATTCCCACGGTCCGGGTGGTCTACACGATCCTTCACGCGGGGGGCAAGTTCGACAGCAACGTGTATAAGGTATCCGGCGGCCTGCACGGCGTGGGCGCCTCGGTGGTCAACGCCCTCTCGAAGAAAATGACCGTAGAGGTGCGGCGGGACGGCCAGATCTACCGGGACGAGTACGTGGACGGGGGACGGCCCGTGACGAAGCTGGAAAAGGGCCTTCTGCCCGCCGTGGGGAAATGCGCGAAGGCGAACACCGGCACGAAGGTGACCTTTTACCCGGACGACTCCATCTTTGAGACGGTGGAATTCAAGCCGGAGACGATTCGCAAGAAATTAAAGGAAATCGCCTATCTGAACAAAAATCTCAAGATCGTATTCCGCGACGAGCACACGGGCGAGGAAAAGGTGTACCTCGAGGAGTACGGCATCCAGAGCTATGTAAAATACATCAACAGAGAGGCGTCCCCGCTGCACGACGACGTCATTTATGTAGAGGGAAAGAGCGGCGACATCGAGGTGGAGGTAGCGATGCAGTATACCCACAATTTTGGGGAGCAGATCAACTCCTACTGCAACCGGATCAACGTGGCGGACGGCGGGACGCTCGTGACGGGATTTAAGACGGCGCTCACCCGCATCATGAACCAGTACGCCAGAGAGCTGAATTTTCTGAAAAATAACGAGGAGAACTTTGACGGCAGGGATATCCGAAACGGGCTGGTGGCCATCGTGTCCATCAAGCACCCGGATCCCCAGTTCGAAAGCCAGACCAAGAACAAGCTTGGCAACACCGACGCGAAAAATGCCGTAGACGAGGTATTTAATATAGAAGCGCAGCGATATTTTGACAAAAATGTCGAGGTGCTGAAACGGATTTTGGAGAACGTCCACAAGTCCTTTAAGGCGCGGACGGCGAGCGACAAGGCGAGAAAGAGCGTGATGAAACAGCTTTTAGACGTGGACACCAAGAGCAAGCTCGCGGCGTGCTCCTCCAAGAAGTCCGAGGAGTGCGAGATCTACATCGTGGAGGGAGATTCCGCCGGGGGCACGGTGAAGACGGCGAGAAACCGCCGGACGCAGGCGGTCCTTCCGCTGCGGGGCAAGATTCTCAACGTGGAGAAGGCGCCCCTTGAGAAAATTCTTGTAAATAACGAGATCAAGACGATGATCGCCGCCTTTGGCTGCGGTATCGGGGAGAATTTTGACATCAAAAAGCTGCGCTACGACAAGATTATCATACTGACGGATGCCGACGTGGACGGCGCCCATATCAGCACGCTGCTTCTGACCTTTTTCTACCGGTTCATGCCGGAGCTTATCTATCAGGGCAAGGTGTACCGGGGGCTGCCGCCTCTGTACCGGGTGTCCTACGAGGAGACGAAGGGCAAAAAGAAAAATAAGGTGTCCGAGTATCTGTTTAACGACTTTGAACTCGAGAAGTTCCGCAGGACCGGAAAGAAGATTCTGGAGCTGCAGCGCTATAAGGGCCTCGGCGAGATGGACGACACCCAGCTGTGGGAGACGACGCTCGATCCGGACAGCCGGATTCTGGCGCAGGTGAACATAAGCGACACGGTGGAGGCCGACGAGGTGACGGATGTGCTCATGGGCAGCAGCGTGCCGCCCAGACGGCAGTTTATCATGGATGAGGCAAAATACGCGAAACTCGATATATAAAATAAATACTGCTGGATTTTATAGGCAATAGGTTTTTCGGGATAATAAGTTTTCCATTGAATAAAAGAATCTTGCAAATAAAAGGGTTTTGCAAGTAATAGAACTTTCGTAAATAAAAAAATTTTCGTAAATATTTCATGTGTGAGAGAGCCGTGAGGGCGGCGGAATGAGAGGAAATATGGATCAGATCAAAATGAGTCAGGAAAATATCATACAGCTGGATTTTTCCGAGGAAATGAAAAATTCATACAGGGACTACGCCATGAGCGTCATTGTGGCGCGTGCCCTGCCGGACGTGCGGGACGGGCTGAAGCCGGTGCAGAGACGCATCCTCTACGCCATGAGGGAGCTGGGGCTCTCGCCGGATAAGCCTCACAGAAAGAGCGCCCGTATCGTGGGCGACACGATGGGTAAATACCACCCGCACGGGGACAGCTCCATCTACGACGCCCTGGTACACATGACCGAGGACTACTCCCTGAACGCGCCCTTGGTGGACGGCCACGGCAACTTCGGCTCCATCGACGGGGACGGGGCGGCGGCGATGCGGTACACCGAGGCCAGGCTCTCACCCGCCGCCATGACCATGCTCGACAATCTGGAAAAGGGCCTGGTGGATTTCATTCCCAACTTTGACGACAGCGAGAAGGAGCCCACAGTGCTCCCCGCCATGCTCCCCAATCTTCTCATCAACGGAACGACCGGCATCGCCGTGGGCATGGCGACCAACATCCCGCCCCACAATCCGGGCGAGGTCATCGACGCGGTCATCGCCTACATGGACCGGCCGGGCATCTCCACTGACAAGCTGATGGACTACGTGCCGGCGCCGGACTTCCCCACCGGGGGAATTATCATCAACGCCTCCGAGATGCGGCAGATTTACGAGACCGGCGAGGGCAAGGTGCGCCTGCGCGCCCGGACCGCAATCGAAAAGGGAGACGCCGGTAGAACGAACATCATTATAACAGAAATTCCCTATACCATCTCTGGCAACAAGACCAAGCTGGTGGAAAATCTCTCCAGTCTTGCCAGAGAGAAAGTATTTGACGAAATATACGACGTGCGGGACGAGTCCTCCAAGGAGGGAATCCGCATTGTCATCGAGGTAAAAAAGGACCGCGACGTGGAAAATCTCCTGAACGGCCTGTACAAAAAGACCCAGATGGAGGATACATACGGCGTCAATCTGCTGGCCATCAAGCCCACCGAGGGCGCGAACGGCCAGCCCAAGGTGTTCAATCTGAAAACGCTCATCGAGGAGTTCGTGCTGTTCCAGGAGGACCTTTACACGAAGGAGTACCGCTTTTTGCTGGAAAAGGCGAAAAAGCGCCACGAGATCGTAGAGGGACTGATGAAGGCGACCGACGTCATCGACCTGATTATCGAGATTCTGCGCGGCTCCGATTCCGTGAAGCAGGCAAAGACGTGTCTGACCGAGGGCGTCACGGAGGGAATCCGCTTCAAGAGCGCCGCCTCGGAGAAGCAGGCGAAGAAGCTCCTCTTTACCGAGGCGCAGACCGACGCCATCTTAGCTATGCCCCTCTCCAAGCTGATCGGGCTGGAGATTCTCAAGCTCCACGAGGAAAATGAGGAGCTGTTAAAAAACATCGCCGACTACGAGAAAATCCTCTCCAATGTAAAGGAGCTCTACAAGGTGATCAAGGGGCGGCTGCGGGAATTTAAGAAAAAATTCGCCAGGGAGAGAAGGACGGAGCTGACCGACGCGACGGCATCCGCCTATGTGGAAAAGGTAGTGGAGGAGGACTTCTTTGTGTGCATCGACCGCTTCGGGTACACCAAGGCGGTGGACGCGGCGGCCTTTTCGCGGGCGGCGGATGAGACGAAAAATGAATTTTCCTTCGTATTAAAAATAAAGAACACCGACAAGCTCTGCATTTTTACCAACAAGGGGAACATGCACCAGGTGAAGATGGACAAAATTCCCCGGTGCAAGATGAAGGACAAGGGGACGCTGGTCCACTCCCTGTGCCGGATGAGCAACGAGGAGGAGGGGCTTCTGTACACGTCCTTCGAGGATCTTTTTGAGTCCATGCTCATGTTTACCACGAAAAACGGGTATATTAAGCTGGTGTCGGGCGTGGAATTTGAGACCGGCAGGCAGCAGGTGGCGGCGACAAAGCTCGACGAGGGGGACGAGCTGGTGGACGTGTCGCTCCTCACGGCGTCGGACGTATTGGCGGGGACGAAAAAGGTAGTACTCCTGACGGAGAAGGGCCTGTCCCTGGGATTTATGCTGAGCGAGGTCAGCGAGTTCAAAAAGACCAGCCGGGGCGTCAAGGCCATCGCGCTGGAGAAGGGGGACTGCCTCGTATACGCCGCCGCCCTGGATCCGGCCTGCGAGACATTTGAACACAACGGAAAGACGCTGAGCGCCAGGAAGGTCCGCACCCGCAGGAGGGGGGCAAAAGGGCAGAAGGCGAACCTGTCGTAAAAGAATTGAAAAAAAGGACTAATGTATACGGTCAAACGTCCGATAAATATTATAAGGGAGTAAGATTTATCCCTTATAACGTTGGAAGAATGGAGGAATGAATATGAGAGTCGATGCGTATATGCAAGTCAGCCAGCTCTATAATGCCAACAAACCGAAGAACAGGAACAAGGCAGGGAACGGAGCATCCAAGGATTCTCTTGAGATTTCCAGCTTTGGCAGCGCGTATCAGGTAGCGAAGCAGGCAGCCAGCCAGGGCAGTCCGGTAAGGGAAGACCGGGTTCGCGAGATTCAGGCGCAGATGGCGGCAGGCACGTATCGGGTATCCATTGAGGACGTGGCTGACAAGATGGCAGACCAGTTGATGGCATAGTCCGGACAGGAGGAAGTTTGTTTGGCTAGTTTGATGGAAGAACTGATCGGGACTCTGACAGCGGAAGAAGAGATCTATCGGGACCTGGTCCCGGTAGAGGAGGAGAAGACCCGGGCGATTATCGCCAACGATCTGAAGGCTCTGCAGGATATCACGGTGAGAGAGCACGAGCTGGTGGATCGGACTTCTGCGCTGGAGGGAAAGAGAGAGCGGGTGACGCTGGACATCGCCACGGTGCTCAGCATGGACCCGAAGAATATCACACTGGAGAAGATCATCGATGTCCTGAAGAATCAGCCGGATGACCAGAAAAGGCTACAGATCGTGCATGACCGGCTCAGGAAGACGGTGATGCGCCTTCAGGCGGTCAACGATCAGAACAAGACATTGCTGAAAGAGGCAATGGACATGATAGAATTTAATATGAACGTCATAAGAAGTACACGGATGTCTTCGGGCAGCAGCAACTATTCCAGCGACGCTTCGGAAGTCGCGGGGATGGCGCCGCAGCATGGCATGTTTGATGCCAAACAGTAGCAGATATCGGTGTATTTCTGCTTGTATGGATTAAATACAGGAGAATTTGTGTCGGAGCGCCACAGAACAGCAAAGCAAACAATGTTTGCAAGCAAACATCGTTCGAAAACGAACATAGATCGCAAACGAATATCGTTCTGTCGTATAAACGCTCCAGAATGGAGGATACAATGAGCAATTTGATGGCGAGCTTTAACGCCGGCGTATCGGGACTGCATTCCGCGCAGGCCTCGCTGAACACCACATCCCACAATCTGGCCAACGCGCAGACGAAGGGATATGTGAGGCAGCAGGTATTGGTCATGGACTCTTTTTACCAGAGTGCGATCGGTCCTCATGACAATGTGATGCAGGTCGGGACCGGTACGGTCATTGCCAAGACCAGGCAGATCCGCAACACATTTCTGGACGCCCAGTACCGGCTGCAGCTGGGAAGGCAGTGCTTTTACGAGCAGAACCAGAGCGCGGCCATGGAGTTAGAGGATATGCTGGGCGAGCTCGAGGGAGAGCAGTTCCAGGAGAGCATCACGGAATTTCAGAGCGCTCTCAGATCTCTGTCGGAGAATCCGGAAAATATCGTATTCAAGGATCAGGTAGTGTCCATAGCGTCCAAGTTCATAGAGCGCGCCCGGGCCCTGCAGAATCAGCTGAATACATACCAGACCAGCTTGAACACGGAGGTCATTAACCAGGTAGACCGGATCAATGAGATCATCACGGAGATCAAGGATTACAACCAGCTGATCCGGAAGTACGAGGCCACCGGCGACGGCGCCAACGACTACCGGGACAAGAGAAACGACCTCTTAGACGAGCTGGGACAATATATAAATTTTGACGCCAATGAGGAAGTGGACGGCGTAGTCACCATCTACGCGGAGGGATCCTTCCTGTTAGATTCCTCCACCCAGTATTTTCTGACCACGGCCTATGAGAGCGACACATCCAAGCTCTTAAAGCCGGTGTGGGCGACGGGCGGAGACTTTTTCCGGCGGGATTCCCTGGCCTACAGCACCGCCAACAACACGGACGTGGGATCTTTGTGGGGACTTCTGGTGGCGCGGGGAAGCTACGCCGCTATTTACAACGATATGCCCGTGAAGCCCCTGGAGAGCGATGAGAAGTACATGGCGGGCGGCACATTTGACCAGAGGGCGTACGACCGGGATATGGATCAGTATAAAAAGGATGTCGAGGTCTACAACGGCGTCGTGGGAGCGTCCATTGTCATGACCGTGCAGAACCAGCTCGACATGCTGGTACACGGCATTGTGACCAAGATCAACAACATGCTCTGCCCTAACAAGGAAGTCACGATTCAGACTACGGACGCCGCCGGCAATACGGTGACGGAGACGGTCACCGTTCTGGACGAGGAGAATTCCCTGATGGGTGACGATAAGGACAACACCATGGGCACGGAGCTTTTCTCCCGGCGCAGCGTGGAGCGCTACACGAAGATGACAGCGCAGGTTCGCCAGGACGACGGCACCTATAAGGAGATGGAGATCTATAAGTACAATGAGGAAGATCCGAGCGATATATACTCCCTCTACACCATCGGGCAGTTGGAGATGAATCCCGTGGTGCTCAAGGACGCCTCCACTCTGGCGGTGAAGTACAGTCTGACCAACGGACACGCGAAGGGATACGCCTACGACGAGGTCGAGAAGCTGGCCGGGATATTTGACGAGAAGATCGGCGTGCTGAACCCCAATTCCATGAACACCTATAACAGCAAGGATTTTTATGTGGGGATGGTCGACGAGCTGGCCAATACCGGCTTTGTCTGGAACGGCATTGTGGAGAACCAGCAGATCACGGCCTCCAGCATCGACGACGAGAGGCAGAACGTCATGGGAGTATCCACCGAGGAGGAGCTGTCGGACCTGATCAAGTTCCAGAGGTGCTTCGACGCCTCATCCCGTTATATTACGACGATATCAGAAATGTTAGAATACATTATAGAGAGATTAGGAGGTTGATAGCATGTCATCTACATTCGGAAATCTAGAAATTGCCAAGTCGGGCATGATGGCTTACAATGCCGCGATGCAGACGACGGCCCACAACATCGCGAATATCCACACGAAGGGATATTCCAGGCAGACGGCCAACATCGTCTCCCTGGTGGGAAATAAGAGCTCGCTGACCGTGCAGGGATACGGTACCCGGGTGGTGGACATCACCCGAAAGCGCAACGAGTATTTTGACACCAAGTACCAGGCGACGCAGTCCTCCTACAACAAGTACGACACGGACTTCTATTATCTGAAAGCGCTGCAGGATTCCATCTGCGGCAATGTGACGGCGGATGAGGAGCAGGCCGGGATCGGCGAGTCCTTTGACAAGTTCAACGCGGCGCTCAGCAACCTGGTCGGAAATCCGAACAACACCACGGTTCGTACCGAGGCGGTGACCGTGGCGCAGACCTTTACGGAAAATGTAAACAACGCGGCCAAGAAGCTGCAGACCATGCAGCAGGAGGCCAATGAGGAGATCAAGAGCTGCATCGGGCAGATCAACGCCTACGCGGACCGGATCATCTCGCTGAACCGCCAGATCAATACGATTGAGTCCTATGGCAATCCGGCCAACGACCTGCGCGACCAGCGGTCCCTTCTGATTGACGAATTATCCCAGTACTGCAATGTAGAGACGCTGGAAAAGGCGCCGGCGGACGGCATCGGCGATGTTCAGTATTATGTATATATAGACGGACACTGCTTAGTGGATACCTATAACACCAACCACCTTGTGGTCCGGCAGAAAGACACCTATTCCAATATAGGGGATATCGAGGGATGTTACGAGGTGTCCTGGGAGGACGGAACGGGATTTTCCTGCTATTCCTCCCAGTTAGGCGGCAAGCTGCAGTCTCTGTTTGAGATGCGGGACGGAAACAACGACACCGTGGTGAAGGGGACAGTAGGAGATTATGATGAGGCTTCTAAGAAGCTCACAATCACGGACGCGAACTGCAACGATATCGCCACGCTGAACATACCGGCCTATGACGGCGAGATCGTCATCAACAACCGCACCTATTATTACGATAGCTTTGAGGTAAAAACGGACGCGGACGGGAACTACACATACGAGTTTGTACTGAAAAATCCGAGCACCGAGCTGTTGCAGATCGCCAAGGACAAGGGCTACACCGCCAGTGTGGGAGTTGCTGTCAACGCCAAGGGAATCCCCTTTTACATGGCGCAGCTCAATGAGTTTGTCCGCACCTACGCCCAGGAGTTCAACCGGATTCAAAAACAGGGCCTGGACCTGAATGATAACCCTGGAATCGACTTTTTCAACTCCACGGTTCCCGATCTGGGAGTGAATTATGTGATGCAGGAGAGTGAGAACGGCGTCGCTCCCTCTTTCTCCTCCATACCGGGAGAGAAGGACGCCAACGGCAATTATGTGGGATCCTATTACTATGTGACGGCGCTGAATTTCTGCGTCACGAGAGACGTTCTCAACGACGGGACAAAGATCGCCTGCAAGGGCCGGGCCTTTGATTCGGACGGCAAAGAAGTCAGCGTGGGAAGCGACAACGGCGACAACATCCAGCTTCTCTCCAAACTGAAGGATAACGGAGATATGTTCGTCCACGGCGCGCCGGATGAATTTATCCAGTACATCACATCCTCCTTAGGGGTAAACGCCCAGAAGGCGGAGTCCATGTCCAAGAGCGAGAGCAACCTGCTCTATGCCATCGACGAGAGCCGGCAGTCTGTTTCCGGCGTAGACGAGGACGAGGAGGGCGCGAACATGATCATATTCCAGAACATGCTCAATAACCAGTACAAGGTTCTGGCAGTCATGAACGAGGTATTAGATAAGCTGATTAACGGAATGATATAATTTGAGCTGTTTTAGAATTTCGGGAGAACAGCCCCGTAATAGCAACATCATGACCGGATTATAATATAAGGGAGGTACTGACATGAGAGTTACCAACACGATGATGAGAAACAATTCCCTGCTGCACGTGCAGAAGAATAAAAACGCGGAAAACACATATCTGAACCAGTACAGCAGCCTGAAAAAGATCCAGCGCCCGTCGGACGACCCGACAATCGCGGTGCGGGCCCTGAAGTACCGTACGACCCTGGCGGAGATCAAGCAGTACCTGAAAAATATCGACGACGCCACGGCCTGGATGGACGAGACTGACGCGGTGCTTCACGCGATGGATGACAAATTAGACGCCCTGGTGGAATACTGCAATCAGGCGGCTAACGGAACGGTCAATCCGGAGGACCGGCACGACATCGTTCTCCAGCTGCAAGAGTTCTCCTCCTATATCTACGAGCAGGAGGCCAACCAGGACTATGCCGGGCGTTATCTGCTGACCGGATACCGCACCGATGTGCCGCTTCTCTTTGGGGATAATCAGGATACGGTCACCTATACGATCACGGAGACGCCGGATATCAATGATATTAACCGGTTTGAGTATGTCTATGGGGGAGCCGTGTACGGAGATACGAAAGACGCGTCGGATTATGCTGGCGAGGCGCCGGAGTTTCTGGCCACCCACCGTCTGCTGCTGTCCTACGACAATCTGGACGCTAAGGACAAGGGGCAGGAAGTCGTGGTGAAATATACAGACGAAACCGGCGCTGAGCAGACGCTTACGGTAGATATTGTGAGTGTACGGGATGATGTGAAAAACAACGACCACCTTCATCCGGAGAATCCCAATGATGTCTATTTTGTGCCGGAGACCGGAGAACTGGTATTTGGCGACGCCATATACGATAGTCTGCGCAAGGGATCAAATCTCAGCGTGACATACAAAAAGACAAACTTTGAGAAGAACGACATCCGGCCGGAGCACTATTTTGACTGCGACGCCAAGGACAATGTGACGAATGCCACCGTTTCCTACCGGAATCCGGGAGCCCAGGCCATCAATTACCAGATCAATTTCAGCCAGAACCTGACGGTGAACACCGTGGCCTGCAACGCCCTCGGCACCGGCGTGCGCCGGATGGTGGACGACATGATTAATATTTGCAATGAGATTGACGTCATTGAGGCCAACCTCACTTCCGTGCAGAAGCGGATCAGCGACTGCGACGAGGCGGATACGGATCAGCTGGCGGATCTTCACGAGCTGGAGTCCCAGCTGGAGACGCAGCTGGCCCTGCAGACGACGGTAGTCCAGAAGGCTCTGGGCACCGGCATCACCATAAGCCAGAAGCAGAAGGATCAGATCAATGTGGCGTACGCGGATCACGGCGCCAGAGTGAACCGGATGAATCTGACCAAGTCAAAGCTGGAGAGCCAGCAGACGGATACGGAAGAGGCTAAGTCGGAGAACGAGGACGCCAACCTGGGAGAGGCCTACATCAACTTCACCGAGGCGGATCTTCTCTATCAGGCGACGCTCAGCGCCACGAATAAGATTCTGGGGAAATCGCTGTTAGATTTTATCTGATGATAGAAATGGAGAGGGAAAAATGTTAGTAAAGACAAAATATTTTGGGGAAGTAGACATTCCGGAGGAGAAGGTCCTCACCTTTGACAGAGGGCTGATTGGCCTGACGGACTATAAGAAATTTACGTTATTGTACGACTGTGAAAAGGACGAGTCCCATATCCGCTGGCTCCAGAGCCTGGATGAGCCCACGCTGGCCCTGCCGGTGATCGATCCCTGGCTGATAAAGGAGGACTACAACCCGGAAGTAGAGGATGAGCTGCTCGCCGGCCTGGGCGAGCTGACCGAGGAAAATCTGCTGCTGCTTCTGACCATGACCGTGCCGTCGGATCTGACAAAGATGTCCGTGAATCTGAAGGCGCCCATGATCATCAACTCGGATAACAGAAAAGCGGCTCAGATTATCGTAGAGAACGAGGATTACGAGGTGAAATACAAGGTCTACGATATCCTCAATCAGAGGGGGGAGGCGTGAGATGTTAGCATTAGCGAGAAAGGTCAATGAATCCATCATTATCAATGACGATATCGAGGTCACGGTGCTGGAAGTAAAGGGCGACCAGATCAAGCTGGGCATCGAGGCGCCCCGGTCCGTGCCGGTCTACCGCAAGGAGATCTACAAGCAGATCCAGGAGGCCAATACGGAGGCGGCCAATGTGGCGGATCCGGAGGCTCTGGCGAAGTTTATGAGCAAATAAATATGACAATATTTCGATACAGGGGTTAAGTTTACCCCTGTATTTGTCGATAGACATTATAGGGTATTGTACCACTACTATAATTTATAATCATGACACACGGAGGTGTTTGAAATGGATGTAGAGAAGATTACTCAGGCAGGGGGTTCCGCGTATCAGTCCGTGGAGCCGGTATCTGTGAGCACGGCGCCGAAGCCGGAGACCGCAGACGCCAAGGCGGCAGCAGTGTCGTCAAATTTTGCTCCGGTCACATCGTCAGGGAAGACGGGCCAGTCCGGAGAAGAGAAGCAGGAAATGGATCAGAAGGAGCACGCCGCTTCGGAGGCCAGCATTGACGACGCTGTGCGCAGCGCCAACCGCAAGCTGGTCCACACCCGTTGCGAGTACTCGTACCACAAGCCGACCAAGCGCGTTTCCATCAAGGTGATCGATGAGGATACGAACGAGGTCATCCGCGAGATTCCGCCGGAGAAGTCTCTGGATATGCTCCAGAAGATGTGGGAGCTGGCGGGCATCCTGGTAGACGAGAAGAGATAGCTCGGAGCTGAGGATTCATTCCCGTTTTATGATTTTGTAACTTTATATTTTATGGCTTTATGATTTTATAGTTTTATGTTTTAAAGCGATAGCAGAGTTGATGAGTAAGAGAATTTAAAGATTGGAGGAATCATTATGCCGATTCGTATGAGCGGGCTCATGTCCGGACTGGATACAGAGGCCATTGTGGCAGAGCTGATGTCCGTACAGAGCATGAAAAAGACCAAGGTCCAGCAGGCCAAGACGAAGCTGGAGTGGAAGCAGACCGCCTGGTCGGATCTGAACTCTAAGCTGGTTAATTTGTACAACAAGTATGTGTCCAAGATGCAGATGGAGGCCACCTATAAGGCTAAGAAGGCTACCGTTTCCGATACGTCCAAGGCGAATGTCACCGCCGGGATCAACGCGGTCAACGGCAACTATACCATGGAGGTCAAGAACGTCGCTACGGCGCAGTATTTGACCGGTGGCAAGATTAACGCAAGCTCCACAAACACGAAGCTTTCCACAATCGATCAGGATCTTGTGAATCAGGAAATCGTGATCAAGAACGGCGACAAGACCGAGAAGTTTGTGGTGACCGCGAACTCCACGATTGCGGACTTCACGAAAGCGCTTAAGAACGCGGGACTTAACGCGAACTTTGACACGGCTCAGAAGAGATTTTTCATCAGCAGTAAGGACAGCGGTCTGGAGAACGCGTTTTCTATTACGTCCTCTGCTATCACGCAGGATGAATTAGATAAGCAGCAGGCCATCCGGGATGCAGTGGGTTATAGCAATATGTCCACGGAGAACCGCAAGAAGGTAGACGACGCCATCACAGCGCTGCAGACATCGGGTGAATCAGGCGACGCATATGATAAGGCGCTGGATACGCTGGCAAAGGCAGCTACGGATACAAAGACGGCGATTGCCAATAGCGCTGCGGAGAATTATGTAAAGGCGAAGCTTTATAGCGAGAAATATAATGAGAATTATACCACGGCAGAGAGTGATTCGGAACTTAAGGCGAAGTATTATGCAGATAGTGGTGAAGTTACGGATGAGCTTAAAAAGTCCTATGGTGAGAAGTATGAGGCTCTCAGCGCTGAAGAAAGACAGAAACTGGATGATCAAGGAAAGACCAAAGAAGACTATATTAAAGATCAGGCAGAGGCAGACTACAAAGCCGCTTTGAAGAAAAAAGCGGATGAACTCACCACGACTTATGTTAATGACAGGGTTGCCAATGATGAAACTGTAAAGCAGGATATTAAAGCTGCCGCTCTGAGAGGAAAGACTGTTGACGATATTAACGGTTTAGGGGACGAGGCGAAACAGAAGTATTACAAGTCTGGCGTGGCTGCATTTGCTGGTGTGACAGATCAGACATATGATACGGTTAAAAGCGATATCACGTCGGCTGTCAATGATTATGCAAAAATGGACAGTTCTGCCCGCCGCAATGCCGGCGAATCTGCGCTTGACAAGTTGGGATTGGCGAATATCGAAGTGGCAGATGGAACTGTGAAGGTAAACGGCGCGGCTAACGATGGAAAAAGTGCACCGGAGGGCATGGCTCTTGTAGAGGCGTCCGACAGCGTGATTCTGCTCAACGGCGCGGAGCTCACTTCTTCCAACTCCACCGTGACTGCCAACGGCCTGACGATTGAGCTGACGGGCAAGACTCAGCCAGGCGAGCCGATTACATTTTCCGTTAATAACGATGTGGACGGCGTTTACAATGCGGTCAAGGATTTCCTGAAGGAGTACAATTCCGTTATGAAGGAGATGTACACTCTTTACAACGCCGAGTCGGCCAAGGGCTATGAGCCGCTGACCAGCGAGGAGAAAGAGAGCATGACCGATGAGGATGTGGAACTCTGGGAGAAGAAGATCAAGGATTCCCTGCTCCGCAACGACAGCACGCTGGATGGCATTATGAGCAGCATGAGATCGGCTATGATGACGCAGGTTTCCGTCAATGGAAAGAACTATGCGCTCTCCAGTTTCGGTATCATGACGTCTACCGACTGGACCGAGGGCGGACAGCTGCACATCTACGGCGATCCGGATGATTCGGTATACGGTGACAGGGATGATAAGCTGAAAGCGGCGCTGACCAATGATCCGGAAGCAGTCGTAAAAGCTCTCTCGGGCATATTTACCAATCTCCGCGAGGCCATGGGACAGAAGATGTCAGCCGTGCCGAACTACAGCAGTGCCCTTACATTCTATCAGGATATTAAGATGAAGAGCGATCTCAAAGATTATGAGGATGAATTAGACGATTGGGATGATAAGCTGGCCGAAATGGAAGACCGCTATTACGATCAGTTTACAGCGATGGAGAGAGCCATGGCAGAACTCCAGTCCAAGCAGAGCTCTCTGTCCAGCCTTATGGGAGGCTGATCCCATAAATCTTTGTAGATGATAAAGCTGTAAGCAGGTCAGGAGGATAGGAATGGATTCCAACAGAGCAAATATGTACATGAGAAACGCAGTAATGACAGCGTCACCGGCAGAGCTTGTCCTGATGCTGTATGATGGAGCCATCCGTTTTTGCAATATGGCGATTATGGCCATGGAGAAGAAAGACATAGAGGGCGCCCATAATAACATCCGCAAAGCCGAGAATATCATTACAGAGCTGCGCGGCTCCCTAGACCGGAAATATCCGGTCTGGGAGGACTTTGAGCGTGTGTACGAGTACATTTACCGCCGTCTGGTAGAGGCCAATATGCAGAAAGACCCGGAGATTGTGGAAGATGCGCTCAAATACATCCGGGAAATGCGCGATACATGGAAAGAAGTCATGCGGCTGAATAAGGTAGGCCAGAAATAAGCTCTCCGGTAGCAAATCCCGGAGGCGGATTGAGAGATGGATGTGGAGATATGGAAGAAAAACGTCAGAACGCGGTATATGTGAGCATGATGGTAGATTCTCTGAAGCGCAAGGAGAGAGTGTTGAAGTCGCTCTATAAGCTGACCGGGGAACAGGAAGCGCTGCTTCGGGAAGACGAATTGGATCAGGCGCGTTTCCAGGGCACTATGGATGAGAAGGCCGAGGGAATTGCCGAGCTGAACCAGCTGGATGAGGGATTTGATCTACTGTTTCGAACCGTAAAGAGCGAGATTCAGGCAGATCGGGAAGCGTATCGGGCCGAGATTCAGGAGATGCAGAAGTATATTGCCAGCGTGTCCGATCTGAGTGTGAAGATTCAGGCTCTGGAGCGCCAGAACAGCGAGCGCATGAAGATTTATCTGGCGAACCAGAAAAAGGTCATCCGCGATTTCCGCGTGAACAATAAGACGGCAACCAGCTACTATAAGAACATGACCAACACCAGTGCGGCGCAGTCTTACTTTTTTAATCAGACAAAATAATGAGAGAGATTGTCGGCTTGATCCGAATTATGCCGAATAAGATTTCTTTATAATCAGAATGTGACAGACTATGGCAGGGCGACCTGCCATAGTTTATTAAGGCGAAGGTCGCAGAAAACATAAGGCGCGGCAAATATAAGGCGCGGCGAGCGATTATGGATTCAGGGAGCGGATCCGGGATTTTCAAGGAGGAAGTGTGAAATGAGTGCTAAGTGCAGATTGATTACAGCAAAGGATGGCAATAAAGTCCCTGTTATCACCCATGAGGGGAAGGAAGTGCGCCTCGGCAGCCTGTACGACGGGCGGTATGCGGCGGAAAGGTGGGCAAAACGCTATATATCTGACGGCACGGAAAATGTAATTCTGTTTGGGCTGGGCGACGGTCAGCTGGTACGCCTTCTGACTGAAATCGTTCCCGGCAAAATTCTTGTGTATGAACCAAATGACGCATTGTATCGGGAAATGCGGCATACTTCTGCTTTTAAGAAAATCCAGGCGAATAAGAGAGTAAAAATATATGCGGGTGAGGATGGCAAACCGGAATTAGTGAATACCGCTCGCGAATTGTTAGATCAGAATGCAATTGATACAACTGTTTTGCGTTCCCATTTTCTATATTATAAATACTATCAAAAGGAGTTTGAATGGCTCAAGAACATATGTGATGAGGCAGTCGATAAAATAACTATGATGTTCGTGTCGGTGAGAAGATTTGCCCCGCCGATGATTCGGAATTTGATATGTAATGTGAAGTACATGGAAGGCGGCATTCCGCTAATGAGGCTGGCTAAGTACTGGAATCCAGATATTCCTGTTATAATCGTAAGCGCTGGTCCTTCGTTGGAAAAAAATCTTATGTGGCTGAAGGAAGCAAGGGGGCGGGCCTTTATTTTTTGCGCTGACGCGGCTCTGAATTTGCTCTTACAGCATAATATTATACCAGATGTGGCAGCCTGTACGGATGCAAATAAGAATCTGAAAAATTTCACAGATGACCGGATACAAGATATTACGCTATTGATAACGTCGAGCGCGCCTATTGAACTGGTGGGGAAAAATAAAAGTAATCGGATTTGGGGGAGTACAGAACCATATATGGAATCAATATTTCGAATATGTGGTATTGAATATCCAAAGACGGAAGTGCCCTTGGGCGTGGCCACGTTGATGTTGGCGTCCCTGCTGGATCTGGGAACCCGCCGAATTATATTTTGCGGACAAGATCTCGCATACTCGCCGGATGGAAGTTCCCACATTGCCGGCCATAATGAGGGATTTCAGAGAAGGGAAGAATATGACGCCGAGGGATATGAGGGCGGTATTGTATATTCCCGATATGACTGGACGATTACTAGAGAATGGATTGAGCAGATGATACAGCAGTTCCCGGATCGGAAATATATCAATGCAACTGAGGGCGGAGCGCGAATACAGGGGACAGAGCAGAAGAGCCTGAAAGAAGCCATCATGGAACTGGAACAGAAGGATCTGTACTGGAAGGATGTATTGGAGGATAAGCGGATTTATATAACATCTGAGGAGTATGGGCAATTGAAGCGGGTAATGATAAAAGAGAGGGAAGACTTGGTGCGGATACGGCAGCTGGGATATGAGCAGGCTATGCTGGAGGAAAAGGAATCATTTGTAGTTACAGATTTGATTCTCGCTTATATGCGGGGCTTGAAGGATGGAACGAGAAAAGAACGTTTCCAAAAAGCACTGGACTATGTGGAGCACGAATTTGAAAAGGAGGTATCGGCATGGAGGAAGTGAGACGGAATTTGAAAGAATTGGCAGATTTGTTTTATCAGGATTGTTCGGAAGAAGGAATGAATGTATTTATGGAACTGGCGCCCTATATCGGTCGAGTTTCGCTGTTTTCCCCCTTTATCAATCCTTTGTTTGACGCCCTGGAGCAGGGAGATTATATTTTGGCAGCGGATATTCTGGTTCATGAGATGGCAGCAAAATTGCCAGAATGATAAATTGTCTGTAATTTGAGGAGTGATTATGTGAAAGGAAATGGTTGTGAACTGGTTTGTGCCAAGGATGGGCATATGGTTCCTGTTGTAAAAAAAGATGGAAGAAATTTTTGCCCTGGTAGCCGGTATGATGGAAATTACGCGGCGAAACGCTGGGCGATGAGATATGTGCCAGAAAAAGCGGAATATGCTGTTATGTTCGGGATGGGAGACGGACAGATTCTAACTGAGTTGGCACATCGGATTCCGGGCTTTATTATGGTATATGAGCCGGAAGAGACTTTGTATAATGCCATGATGGGAACAAAATGCGTCCAGAAGCTGCAATTACAAAAGCGGATTATGATTATCTGTGGTGAGGACGGACTGACGGAATTTGGAGAGCTAGTGCAGGAACTTTTAAATGAGGACTGTCTGGACACAGTGCTGCTTTTGGAATATCCAGGCTATATCCGGGAATATCCACAGGAATGGGACGAGGTACAGGGTATTTTTGAGAAATATGCTGGAGAAGCGGACTATATGAAGGGATCCATTCAGAGATTTGTGAAACCTATGATTCACAATCAGTTGAGAAATTTTCCCTGTATGAAAGAAGGAGTTCTTGTTCCCAGGCTTTGCCGGCACTGGCCGGTTCGGGTACCGGTCGTTCTTGTTTCCGCGGGACCTTCCCTGGAAAAAAATATAGATGAGTTAAAGGACGCGAAAGGGAGAGCTTTTATATTTTGTGCTGACGCAGCGCTCCCCATGCTTTTGCAACATGGGATCTGGCCGGATCTGGTGGGATGTACCGACGCGGGCAAGAACATGAATTGTTTTGAAGAGCCGGGAAGCATGGACATTCCTCTCCTTATCACCACGGTCTCACCGGTCCCGCTGGTTCATGGCAGCCAGGCGGCAAAACTGTGGGGGGATGATCTTCCGTTCGTACGGGATATTTTATCCAAATGTGATGTGGAAATTCCCAGGGTTCCCAGCTATCTGGGAGTGTCCACTACGCTGCTTGCGGTGGCGCTGGAACTGGGTGCGGAGAAGATTGTATTAGTTGGTCAGGATCTGGCGTACTCGGCGGATGGCAAAAGTCATATATCCGGCAGGGATGAGGGAATTCAGAAGGATGAGCAGTATATGGCAGAAGGGTATTATGGGGGCGTAGTCTACTCCCGCCCGGACTGGTGCGCGTTCCGGGAGTGGATGGAGGAGGCTGCGGCAGCCTTTCCAGACCAGAAAATTATCAATGCCACAGAGGGGGGCGCCCGGATTCGGGGAACTGTACAGAAGTCTCTCCGAGAAACGCTAGAGGAGATGGAATCTATGGATATCTGTTTTCAGAACTTGTTAGATAGCCCGGATGTGCGGATGACGCCATTTGAATTCAAGCGTGTCATGCGGGAATTTCGGAAGGCGACAGGAGATTTGGTCAGAATCCGGAATATGGGATATGAGGAGACATTTTTTGAGTCCGACTATATGTTTATGCCAGTAATGCGGCTGGTCATACATTACATGAAATCTCTGGAAGATTCAAGCCGAAAGGCCCGTTTTGAGAAGTCCGTGGAATATGTCACGGCGTGTTTCGAGGAAATATTTGAAAAAAAATAAAATTAGGGGTAAAGTATTCTCAATATGCTCCGATATATATAATGTCAGGAAGAGATAGTACTGATAATCATTCTATAGAAGCGTACTTTCTAATGATAGTAGCGAAAGTGAGTGGCAAGGCTTAGTGCCGGGCCCGCAGTGAGAATTGTCACTTCTTTCGATATTATAAAACAATATTAAAAACAACCCGCAAAGGGAATTGCGGTGTATTACAAGGAGGTAATCATTATGATAGTACAGCACAACATTACATCTATGAACGCTAACAGGCAGTTAGGTATCGTAGGAAACAATCTTGCAAAGGCAACTGAGAAACTTGCTAGCGGCTACAGAATCAACCGTGCAGCAGATGACGCGGCAGGTCTGGCTATTTCTGAGAAGATGAGAGCACAGGTTCGCGGCCTTCAGAGAGCTTCGGACAACGCTCAGGACGGTATTTCCCTTATTCAGACGGCTGAGGGAGCGATGGATCAGCAGCATGCAATTCTTCAGAGAACTCGTGAATTGGTAGTTCAGGCTTCTAACTCGGCTGTATTGAGTAGCGTGGGTGAAAGTGACTTCACGAAGATTCAGGATGAGATTAATGAACTGAAGAAAGAATTCGAGAGGATTAACACAGACACTGAGTTCAACAAGAAGAAACTGTTGAATAATACTTACACAGGTCAGTGGTTGCAGGTTGGCGCTAATAAGGAGCAGGGTGTTACAGTATCTATTACCCAGACGTCTTGGAAAACTATAACTGTAGATACTGCTGGTACTGGTGGAAAGGCAATTTCCGCGAATATTTCTACCGTTGATAGCATGATTAAGACTGTTAGTGAGAAGCGTTCTAAATTGGGTGCTATTCAGAATCGTCTGGAGTACACTATTAAGGTAGATGATAATACTGCTGAGAATATGCAGTCTGCAGAGAGCCGTATTCGTGATACTGATATGGCCGATGAGATGACCAGATTCAGCAAGGAGAGTATTCTTCAGCAGGCAGCTACTTCTATGCTGGCTCAGGCTAACAATGCAAATCAGGGTGTACTTTCTCTGTTGCAGTAAGTTGATGCCTGTTTATCAACAGAATAGTGAATGTACTGAAAGGGAGCAGCCGAGAGGTTGCTCCCTTTTTGCCTGTTGAACATTAATTTAATTATTAAAAAATAGATGAAAAAATTTTTTTGATTTGATTTTCATAGGAGAAATTTTTTGCTGCCTTTCGAAAACCATTGCAGGCAATCTCGTTTCGTTCTTTTTCATGACTTAGGTAATAATCAATTTTGCAAAGCATGTCATCCTCGCTATGGAACAGGACGCAATCTTCTCCATCCGTGAAAAATTCAGCTAATTCCGGCTGGTAAGTGGAAAGAAGAAATCCTCCTGCGCCCATAACGTCTATTGCCCTCAAAGGGATTCCGGAGGTTATGGAACGCAGGGTGATATTTATATTTATGGCGGAAGTACGGAATACTAGGGGCATTTTTGTCATATAATCTACAATGCCTCCCATTGTTGCGTCCGGGACCAAATCAGGGTTTGAACCCGTGAAGAGCGTTAGGGAATAGAGGGAGGAAATAGAAGAAAGCAACTGAATCCTCTCTGTCGATGTGATTTTTTTGTTGATTATATCAGCAAATAGCTCTTTATAGGAGATACAATACGAAGATGGTATATCTAATTTTACATGTTGCTTTAATTCATCTGTAATTGTCGGAATCAGAAGTTCTTCAATGATATTGCTTCCATAAAAGGCAGATTGCGCGTTCATAATTCCGTCCAGATACCCCCATAGGTATTCGGGAAGATAATGAATTTCATCATACAGATTTTTTTCATAAAGGCTTCCTACAAAGGTCACATCAAAATTGTTGCCAAGATGTGCCGGAGGCTCGTCCAGTATTTGCAGCATCCGATCGATATCAACAGCTAAAGGCATGTGATAAATGTGAGCATCCGGATGTAATACTGCTAATTTGCTGCATAAGTCATAATCAAAAACAAAAATGTGGTTCACGGAAAGGTTTGCTGACGGAGAACAAAGAGCCAGGTGTGGCATATCATAAATCCATGAAATATAGGGTATATCTGCTTCTTTAGCAGCTTTTGCAATTAGAGGAAAGAAGTCAAAACTAAAAATACAGTCATAAGAATTTTGGCTGATTTTATTGAGGAACATGGCATGAAAAACAGGATCATCATCGTGGTCCTCAAAGGAATCGGACACTATATCAAGGTGATATCCCAATTTTTGCTGCAAAATAGGCACCAGACTCCGTGAAGAATTTTCTCCCCAATAATAATATAATATATTCATGACATTCTCTCCCCATTTGATTAAGTGATTTTATCATATTAACAGAATACACCAATTTATATATCGGATAAAATTTATACAATTTTATATGTGATTATTCAGCGGTGAGGAATAAATTTCTTAAACTCCAGCCATTTCTCTATTTTGATGACTATTGTATTCCTCCTGCCGTTTTTTTGTGGGTTATCCACAATCGTGGGGTGAAATTCTCCCCTGTTC
>CANPZR010000015.1 GCA_947589175.1 uncultured Lachnospiraceae bacterium
CTCTGGGAGATACCGGCTATGTAATGCATGACTACTACGTCCGCGTACTGCTTCGGCAGGCTGCGCATCCAAAGTTCCGTTTCCAAATTTTCCATCTCCATGTCGCTTGTGGAGTAATAGGTCTCCACTTCATAGCGCTCCAGAGACACTTCCATCTCCATCCTCTTGCATCTTCGGCGGTACATGTCAATCGCCGTGCGCTCCGCCATCGTGATGAGCAGAGCCTTTGTCTCCTGGCTGTCCACATCGGCTATTTCATCCAGACAGAGCATGACCTTCTCCCATACATGGATATCCGCGTCCTCAGCGTCCTCCTCCGAATGCAGAATACTCAACGTAACATTATGAATCAGCACGGCATAGCGTCTGAACAGCCGACTCACTTTTTCCGAATCGTTGTTTTCGCTCCTCATATGCCTCCCTCCATCTTTTCCCCCCTATACTATATAAAACGCATCAGAAGGACAAAACCTAACAAAAAATTTTAATTTTTTCAAAAAAAATACTCCGCCATCTGCTGCGGAGCATTTTACACTATAATCTTATCGATGAATAATCTCGTGGCGTCCCGGCCCGTTGGATACCATCTTGACCGGCACCTCCAGCTCTTTTTCAATAAACTCAATGTAGCGGCGGCAGTTCTCCGGGAGCTTTTCGTACTCGGTAATGCCTCGGATTTCGCTCTTCCAGCCCGGCAGCACCTCGTACACCGGCTTTGCCTTCTTCAGATCTCTCGTGGTGGGGAAATCTCTGGTCACCTTTCCGTCGATCTCATAGCCCACGCACACCGGCAGCTCATCCAGATACCCCAGCACGTCTAATACCGTGAGCGCCACTTCCGTCGCTCCCTGGACGCGGCAGCCGTAGCGGCTTGCCACGGCGTCGAACCATCCCATTCTGCGGGGGCGTCCCGTGGTGGCGCCGTACTCCCCGCCATCTCCGCCCCGGCGGCGCAGCTCGTCGGCCTCGTCGCCGAAAATCTCACTGACAAACTCGCCCGCGCCCACGGCGCTGGAATAAGCCTTTACAACGGTGACAATCCTCTTGATCTCATAGGGCGGCACGCCCGCGCCGATCGCGCCGTATCCCGCCAGCGTGGACGAAGATGTGACCATCGGATAAATGCCGTGGTCCGGATCCTTCAGCGAGCCGAGCTGCCCCTCTAACAGAATCCGCTTTCCCTCCTTGCCCGCCTCATACAGATAGGCGGACACGTCGCACACATAGGGCTCGACCATCCTGCGGTACTCCGCTAATGTGTCCATCAGCTCGTCTACGTTCAGGGACGGCTTGTGGTAGAGATGCTCTAACAGCACATTTTTCTTTTCGCATATATTTTCCAGCTTTTCTCGCAGGAGCTCCTCGTCAAAAAGCTCCGACACCTGGATTCCTGTCTTTGCGTATTTATCGGAATAGAATGGCGCGATGCCGGACTTGGTGGAGCCGAAGGACTTCCCTGCCAGACGTTCTTCCTCGTACTGGTCGAATAAAATATGATATGGCATGACAATCTGGGCCCTGTCGCTGACCCTGATCTTCGGCATCGGAACGCCCCTGTCCACAATCCCCTGAATCTCCTTGAACAGATCCGGGATGTTCAGCGCTACTCCGTTGCCGATCACGCTGGTAGTATGATTGTAAAATACGCCGGATGGGAGAATGTGAAGCGCGAACTTTCCATAGTCGTTGACAATGGTGTGTCCGGCGTTGCTTCCGCCCTGAAAGCGCACGATGATGTCGGATTCCTCACCCAGCATATCCGTGATCTTGCCCTTTCCCTCATCGCCCCAGTTGGCTCCCACTACTGCTGTTACCATAGCCATTCCTCCTTAGAGTCCCGTACTTTCGGGATTTTCTTATTTGCGTAAACGCACATACGCATTTATTATACACGAAACCGCACATTTCAGCAACTTTTTTTTCAAAACGCGCGGCGAGCGTCATTCACTCTCGCCCAAAATTTTCTGGCACTGGGCGAACCGCTCCTTGGGCCAGTCCGTCGAGGTGTGTATATTTAAAATGCTCGGCGTCTCGTGGGCGGCGTTGTAATACCACATGGCCGCCTCCGCGTAATCCTCTTTTCCGAAAAAGTACTCGCCCAGCTCGTAGCACATCTCCGCCGAGCCCTCCGTGAGCAGGTCCTTGAGCGACATCTTCAATAGCTGGTGGACGTCCCCCCGGATCCGCGCCGCCCGGCACACGATGCACACCGCCTCTTTTACTTCATCTAAGCTCCTCTCCGGATCGATCGCCGTGAGCGCGAAGAAGGGCTCCGCCTCCAGAAAGTCCTCGTCGTCCCCGGATATATACAGCTCCATCGCGTACATGTGGTGCAGGCGCTTAGAGAGCCGCAGCCCGCCCCGGATGTGCTTCTGAAACACGGCAAAATCCCGCTTGGCGTGGTTTTCGCCCGGATAGTGCCCGATCACGATATCCGAGTCATAGATGATCGGGTCCAGGCGGATCATCTCGTGAATCGGCTCTGTCCAGATGAACTGCCGCAGCCGCTTAAAGAGCTTGGGGCGCAGCTCCTCGTCAAAATTGTAGGCGGTGCCGTGGGAGAGCTGGTTTCCGTAGCGCATCTGAACGATGTCAATTTCCGGCAGAAGCACCTTTTTCAGCTCCAGAAACAGCTGACGGTTCTCCGCGTCCACGACCTCGTCCGCGTCCGCCGAGTATATATAGTCCTTGGTCGCCTTGGAAAAGGCAAAATTCCTGGCGGCGGAAAAATCGTCGATCCACGCGAAATCATAGATCCGGTCGGTGTACCGCGCCGCGATCTCCTTGGTCTGATCCGACGAGCCCGTGTCCACGATGACAATCTCATCCATCAGGTCCGCGATGCTGTCCAGACACCGCGCCAGCCGGTCCTCCTCATTTTTTACAATCATGCAACAGCTGATTTCTATCATATCTTATACCTCCATACATTATTTTCATTCCGGAGCGTTTACGCGGCAATGCGATGGAGAAAAACGGTGACGCTCCATCACAGTTTGACATGTGAAAATATTATTTTCGCGCTTTTACCGCGGCACATGGCAATAATTTAAAATCTGAATCTGGATATTTTTCATGCCCTGGTACTCGTCCACCATCGGATAATAGGTAAACGCCACGTCCAGATTGTTCTCCCGCCCCTCATACATCCGGGACAGCTCCCGCTCCCCCCATATCTCCCTCACAAACTCATCGAACCGGTCTGCCTCCCAGAACAGCAGGGCGTCAATCTGGGAGTTCCGGTCATTTTCCACCCGGAATTTGAGGATATTTCCCTCTTTTCCCAGCCGCCTCGCCCGGCGGATCTTAAAGTGCTGCTCCGCGAAAACAGGCTTGGGATTGCCGGTCCCGAAGGGTTCCAGCCGATTCAGCTCCTCCACGAGCCGCTCCGTCGCGAACCCAATCGGCATAGCGGCGTCGATCCGCACCTCGGGGCAAAAGTCATCCTCCGTCAGCGTCGCCTGCTCGTTCAGCCGCCGGGAGAGCTCGTCGATATTCTCCGCGGGGAGAGTCAGCCCCGCCGCCATTTTGTGGCCGCCGAACCGGACAAACAGCTCGCTGCACTGGAACAGCTCCTGAAACATATCGTAGCTCTCGATGGAGCGCCCGGAGCCCTTGAGCATCCCGCCCTCCGTTTCCGTGAAAATAATCGCCGGATGGTGGTAGCGCTCCTTCACCCGCCCGGCGATGATGCCCGCCAGGCTCTCGTGGGTGTCGGGCAGCACCGTCAGCAGCACGGAGGGAAGTCCTCCCTCTCTCTCCGCCCGGCTGTCTATGAGCGCAAACGCCTTCTTCGCGCCCTCCTCCGTCATCGCCTTTCGCTCCTCGTTGATGCTCTTTAACTCCTCCGCCCGCTCAAGAGCCCGCTCCCAATCCTCCTCCATGAGCAGGCCGAAGGACTCCGCCACGGTGGAAATGCGGCCCGGCGCGTTGAAGCAGGGGCCGATTACAAATCCGATCTTGCTGGCGCGGATTTCTGTCTTCGGCGCGTCCTCGCCCCCCAGGCCCATCACTGTCAGGAGCGCCCGCAGACCCGTATTTTTCGTATGTTTCAGAGCCGCCAGACCCTCCTTCACCAGAATCCGGTTCTCGCCCATAAGCTCCATCACATCCGCCACCGTCGCAATCGCCACATACTCCAGAAGGTCCCATTTTTCTTCCTCCGGAATCTCCCACCGGTCGTAGAGGGCGCACAGGAGCTTGAACGCCACGCCGCAGCCGCACAGGTTCTTGTAGGGGTAGGTCTCGCCCTCCTGCTTCGGATCGAGAATCCCGTCCGCCTCCGGCAGCTCCCCCTGAACCTCGTGGTGGTCCGTGACAAGAACCGTCAGCCCCATCTGCCTGGCAAGCTTCACCTCGTCCTTCGCCGCGATTCCGTTGTCGCAGGTCACTAACAGGCTCCGCCCGTCCGCGCACGCCTCCCTCACAATGCGCTCGTTGAGCCCGTAGCCCTCCTTCACCCGGTCGGGCGTGTAAATTCGGCTGTCCATCCCCAGCCGCCCAAAGCCCTTCCAGAGTATGTAGGCGGAAAAAATGCCGTCACAGTCAAAATCCGACGCAATGGCAATCCGCTCTCCCCGCTCCTTCGCCCGGGCGATTAACTCCACCGCCCTCTCCATTCCCTTCATCCGGTACGGTTCCGGCAGATCCTCTCTCGTCCCGTTCAGATACAGCCGCATTTTCTCCGGCTTCATCACTCCCCGGTTCACCATACAGCGCACCGCCAGGGGCGATATTCCCAATTTTCCAGCAAGGTCGTCAAAATCCGCCCGCTTTGTTTCCAGTATCCATTTTTCCCGCATCCGCTGTTCACCTCTGTCATTAAGTATAATGGATTTGCGGCATATTTGCCAGAAATTTTTTTATTGACATTGAAAGGAGCCTGCCAATGTGATATAGTAAATATGTGTGCCAGATACCAGGGCTGAAATATAAGGAGAATCACAGTATCTGACCATTTTCTTGAAGTCACAAAAATGGTGCTTTTATTAAAGAAAAAGGGGGATAATGATGTTTAAATTAGGAGAATCTGAATTTGAGGTCGAAACGGCAGAGTTATATGCCGTATTCCAGACATGGGACGATGAAGCGGACACATCTCTTGTATGGTGCATCAATATTGATATGGAAGAAGGGACGCTCGCTCCGGAGGACGAAGATGACGAGGACGAAGAAACCGTCAGCCCCAACCTGTACCACGAAAACGGCTTTCGGATCGAGCAGGCCCATTCGTGGAAGGAACTGGAGGGCGTTGTGCTGGAGTGGGAGGAAGAGGAAAATGACAACGGCGAAGACGCCGGATTTATCCACACATTTGATACCGAGATGATAACGGAAGGCAAAATCGAATTTTTAGAGAGAAATGGCGACAAATATCTGACGAGATGGTCCGGCGTGACAGAATATGAAACGCCCTTTGAATTTGAGGGAGAATTGGAATTTACCGGAATCCTGGCAGACAGCGCGTCGATCTTAAATCAGGAGGAATTAAAGTCAGCGCTGGCGCCGTTTATTGATATGGACGAGTTTGAGTGCGTGCCGGAGGAGAGCTACGACAAGGACGACGGCGAGCGGCATTATAGGTGGAAATGCGTGCTGAAATGAGTAGATTTGCGAATAATAAATAGGCCGCGATTAAAAGCCCCCTGCAAAACGGAGGGCTTTTTCCTTTGAACCCTGATTTTTAGCAACAAAGCTACGCTATCTTTCTCCGCAGCACCAGGGCAGTCGAAAGGCTCCCAACAAAAATAACACAAAGGACGATCAACAGCATTTCCGGCGTGCCTATTCCCTGCGGTCCCGCCATGAAAAAAGCGTCCGCATCCGCATGTGCATTTACAAATTGCAAAATCCTGTTCTGTCTTACATACATAAAGAGAATCATGAACAGAACCAGCAAAAGCGAAATATAATTTACAGCCCGGCATATCTTCCACGAAATCAGCATCCGGCGGTCTAATAAAAGCCCCTCCTCCGCCAGACAGGCATTGATTTCCCCGCACACTTCTTCCGGAGTACCTATTTCCCGTATTATTTCCTCCATAGATTTCCCGTCCTCGCGCTTTTCAGAAACTCTTTCCCGGATTGACGCAAGCAGCTCCTTCTGTTTCTTTTTTCCGCATAAAATTCCCGCTTTTATTCTTCTGAAATATTGCCGTTCACTCATTTTAATCCTCCATTCTGAAGCGCATCGGCGTGATTATTCACGCTATGCCCCCTCTAACAATTTCTCCATATCGCTGACAAGCAAATGCCAGATTGACAATAATTTCCCTAACTGCTCTTCTCCCGACGACGTTATGGCGTACACCTTTCTAAGCCTCGCCCCCCCTTCGTCAATTCTGCTCTCGCATGTCACAAAGCCATTGTCCTGCAGCCGGTACAGCCGGGGATACAGCGTCCCCTCTTTTAATGTGCCAAATACCCGGGACAATCTCTTGATCTCTTTCAGAAATTCATACCCATAATAATCCCGGCTTTTCAGCATATTTAAAAGAATAATGTCAAGCAGTCCTCTTTTTAATTGCTTTTCCGCATCAAGCTCCATACTTTCCTCCCGCTATATATTTTGTACTACTAAATATATAGCATAAAGTAATTGCGTTGTCAAGAAGAATTTTTCATTTGTAAATGGTTGTAAATTTTACATTGAATTGACCATGAGAATAATAAATAGGCCGTGATTAAGTAATATTAAGCCCTCCATAAAGCGGAGGGCTACAATCTGCATCCAGAATCAGAGTGCCCCTATCGTCAGTTGCCGAATCGTCGCTGTCCGAATCAGCCCCTCCTCGAGAACAGGTAGACATACTGCTTTTAACGGAGGCCCTTACACCAGCATCTCCTCACGCTCCGCAAGCCATTCCTCGACTGTATTTCTGCTGACTTTGACAGCTCTCGCAATCTGCTCGCCCGACACCCCCATATCGTGAAGTTCATATGTTGTATCCCGTTTTTGCTTCATCATTCCTGCGGAAACACCTGAATCATAACCTGAATCATAACCTGAATCATAACCTGAATCATAACCTGAATCATAACCTGAATCATAACCCGAACCATAACCCTTATCATAAGCCTTATTAAAAACGCCCGTACTCAAATTACACACCTCTTGCACCTCCTCGCTAATCTCCCTGCTCGCACTGATCTGAAACTCATTCTCCAGCGCGTCCAGCTTTTCCTCATACCCCAAATCCATAGAAAACATCTTGCTCAACAGCCGAATAGCGTTATCCTCGCTATTCACTCCCTTGCTCCCGAGCCTCAAAACTACCACTGTCATCAAATCATACGCCTGCTTCTCCTCATGAAAATCGCCCCGCAGGCACTCCTCCGTAAACACATACCGGTTAATGGTGTCGGACCGATAATCTGCCGTGTCCTCACAAACCCAGATGCTCACCGCTTTTTTAATCCTGTCATACTCCTGATCTTTAAATATCGTGCCCCGCTGGGAGGAAATCATCCTCGCTGCATAATAAATGCCCCGCTTGGGAATCGGGTAGCCCGGCGTATCGTTATTCTGAATTTCTATATTTATAAAAATTTCGACCAGCTCTTTGCTCTCCGGGTGCACCGCCAGAAAGCGGATGTCATAATAAACTGTGCCTTCCCTCTGGGACTTATCCACAGTGGGAAGTCCCTCGATCTTGTCATCGCCGCTCATCATCCCTGAACCGGCTGCCCCATTCGGGTAATCCAGGCTGTCCGACATCTTATGTGCTTCGGTCTTATCCGGGTGGTCCGGATGGACCGCTATTCTTTGTACCTCCGGCGTTCCCACAATAAACTTTTCCGCTATTTCCTGTACCGTGTACTCGGCATACTCATCCAACGCGCTCTTTAAAATATACGCCAGAATCGGCTTTTGCGCCACAAGGTTTCTGGCCGCTTCGTCATATCTCGTGCTGTCATCCTCCTCGGCCACCTTTAAATTCTGCGCAATCTCACTCGGCACAGATACCGTTTTCTTAACCTCTTTTCCCATTCGTTCTCTCCTTTCATTATAATATGCCTCCTCTAAATCCGCAAGCATGAAATTTCCACTCGCAAAAGCAACAGCTCCGTATATACATCTTTGCTTTATGTACATTTCAATTATACGCTCGCTCCAATCCGAATGTCAATTGTTGTCTAGCACAAGTTTGTGTCGCTTTACGCCACAAAATCCGGTTGTTTCACGCCATTTAGGTGGATGTCTTGATTTTATATATAGGAGAAAGAATGAGGACATCAACATGTGATCTGATTTAGAAATTACATCTCCATTATATACCTGCTTGGTATTTCATCTGCTAGCCAGACATTTTCCCACTTTTCCGACTTACGCAGAGCATCCAATAACTGCTCCACTAGCACCCAGCCCTCCTCATCCATTTCTAATTCATATTTCCACGGAGCATGACGAAGTACATAGGATATTTCTTTTCTTAATTCTTCGTGCAAAGTATTGCAATTATCATGCAAATGAAATATACTACAATCATCAGCGGAAAGGAGATGATTGTATGGCTGGCATTACAACAAATATCAACATTTATGTGGATACCGACAATGTTCCTCTGAACACGCCTAACAAAGAAACGATTGCCGCTATGTTAGAGGCCGAAAAAATTGCAAAAGATCCTTCTGTAAAGGGCTATAACAATCTTGAAGAGTTGTTTGCTGACCTGAAAAAATAAGAAATATTACCATATTGATAATAAAGACTTGTAAAAGCACCCACTTCATAAGCGGATGCCTCCGCTTGGGTTAAGTGTCCTTATGGACACCGCCCCTCTGTTGACAGCCAGAGGGGCTTATTTTTTGCTTTTCACTTTCATAAATTGCCCAATCGAAACACCTAGCATATTCAAATTCCATACGAAATTTTCATATTCTCTAAAAAGCTCTCAATATTGGAAACCGTGTTTTCAGACTCATTTGTCAAAAGTCCATCATCTGTAAGAATTTGCGCGTCAAAAACTGACTTGACCGAAACAGCCACGCTTGCACAGGATGCAATTATCTGCTTGGATTCAGCGCTATAAACGCTGTAATCATCTCCCTCCATCTTAACAATATCCTCCATCTTATAAATCAATGGCAGAAAATAAGAATCCAACCGGGCAAGCAAATTATAAAACATATAGGTGCGTCTTCGGATTGTTTCACACTGCACCGATGCTGTGTCAAGTTGCGATGCAATTTCTATCGCCTCTGATTTATTAGTGTATGCTTTATCCAGTTTTTTCTTTGCCGCATTTCCCGTGACAAGCCCCATAACCATAAGAGCAGGACCTGCTACAAAACCCCCTAGCACCATAGCTCCTCCAGCCATGCCAAGGCCGCCAGCCGCCAGAGAACCACCTCCGAAAAAGGCAAGCGTTGCGTTCGTTGCCGCAACACCATGTAACGCAGCTATGGCAGTCCCTGTCGATGCACATGCTAATGCCTGTGCTGCACTATATGCACCAAAAGCAGTTAGCGCACCACCCGCAGTTCCAACTATTGTCCCGCCTGTCAGCGCGCCGGCAAAACTCACCATCGTTCTCATTTCCATAAATTCCTTTTTATCTACATGAAAGCGATTTAATTCATCTAATCCTTCAGTTTCCCGAAAATCCACATTTTTAATTTTTGTAAATGTATCAAGAAATTGTGACATACTTGTGTTTAATACAAACAGCTTTTCGCTCCCTAAACGAGAAAGAGAATCCCCACAGGACAATCTCTGTGCGTTCAGCTGCTTTGTAGAACTCTCCACAATCTCATTTGCACTCTTGTTAATATTATTGGCACTAGCCGCATCAATTCCTGCCTTTACAGTCTTCCCAATGCCAAATGCTCCTGATACTGCGGCAACACCAATAAACAATAATGGTAATGGCATACTAATCTCCTCCCATCTCAAAGAGAAATCAAATCTTTTACACTGTCAAAGATTATATTTTTCCTATCAACAATTTCGTTGACCATCCTCTCAATCGTCAGATAAGGCCTGTCTGTTGTTTTAATCCACAACAATTCCCTTTCCAGATCAAGCAATGTCAAAATACTGTTTTCCATCTCAAAAAATACAGCCTTATCAAAATGCAGTTTGTCCACAATATATTTCAAAAGTTTTCTCTCCGTTTCATCATAATTCCCATCACTATAAGCAACAGACAGCAGATTCCAGACCAATAATTTGTGAGAGATGACTATATCTTCTGGCTGAACCGGCTCTGCAAGCGCAAGTTCAACTCCCTCTTGAACTACATTATAGTAATCTTTCAGACTCATAATCTTATCCATTTGGGATTTACATTCCTCTATAATTTGCTCCTTATTTTCCGCATAATTCAAATCCAGCTCTGCCCCGATTGCGTCAAATTTTTCCTCCTCATTGTGAAATATTTCGCCATCTACCGCCATCAGAAAATACATAATTTTAAGCGCATTTTTTACAGAAATGTCCGTCATCTCCATAGAATCAGTTGTTTTTTTCTTTTCTTTTTTTATCATTATAAATTTCCTCCCATTAAAGCAGCAATGTTGTATCCGATTCCATTAGCTTATCAAATTCCTCCTGATTCATAAACTGGGGCTCCTTCCCAAGCACTTTCTGTATAATAAGATTCCCCTGGATTATAAGATTGGAATCCCCATCTGTCAATCCCTGCTTCATATAATCAAATCCTGACATAAACTCCGCTATATCTTCTGCAAGGTAATTAGACACTTTTTCTTCAAGCGCTGCCTTAAACTCCTGAAGCTGTTTCAAGAACAATGACGCCTTTTTCTCCGACAAAAGCATCTTTTCATGAATCAGCTGCGTTTCTTTTCTCTCGTTAGAAATTTCCTTTACAACTACAACGGCTGCCCGGCCCGCACCTAAATAATTAAATCTCGTAACAAACCTGCCGGAAAATAATACCCAATTACCTCCAGATTCAATAGCAGCGTGAATAGCGGCATCCGCAGTATCTGCCACAGTAAAGGTCATAGCCGAAATAGTGAGCATCCGTCCCACAGTCCGGTTACGAAATGGCAAAATTAAGTTCCATTTCAAATTTTCCATTTCCTCTATTTTTTCCATTTTGGTATTATTAAGTTCCATTGCAAGCCGACGGACGAAATAAAATGCCCTGACAACACATTCATTTAAAATGACGGGAATGGTCTGACGCCCAACATAATGCGTAATACCAAGTTCTGTTCTCAAATCAAATTTATGAGTAATCCGCTCATTGTCTCCAATTCGCTCTTCCAGCAGAGTGCCCATAAATAATTTAGAAATCCATGCGGAAAATTCTTTATTTCCCCTGACATCTGCCTTTTGAAACATCGGCGTCACAGACAATTCTTTTAAAAGAGAAACCAACGGGCCCGGAACTCCCATTCCTAGTCCGCCCCTTCTCACTGCGCCCGACGAGCCAGCCATGTCGCTCACTATATGAAATATCCAATTTACAACACCAAGCATGATTTTTTCCGGAATATTCTTCCCAATCAGGCTAAGTCCTTCCGCATTTAATCTAACAACCTGAAAAGCTCCATCATTATCTGTTCCGTAAATCTTACCTGTGAACTGTGTCAAAATAGAACAAGCCAATCCTATCGGTGTTGGATGATGCGTGAAATCCTGAAGATGGTGTTGACGACCTCCACCAAATTGAGTCGTCACCTTATCCGCCGCAATCGGAAATTTATCTTCCAGATATTTTATCGCTCCCGATGATGCATTTCCCATATATCCCTGCATTTTTGCAACATGGACCACAAAATCGCCAACCCTCTCATTCCCCCACTGATCAACCTCCTCCAATCTGAATCGACCTACAAAAAGACAGTCTAAAATACCAGCAAGAATACCACTTCCAAGTGCCACCGCATAATCCGTCCGGTCCGCTTTATTCATGTACTGATTCAATTCTGAATCAACCTTTTTTAGTTTCCGGTTAATTTTCGAGACATCATCCTCAACTTGTTTTTTTTCAGAATCTATATGTAACTCGGCAGCAATAATTTCTTCCTCACTGAATTGTTTTTCCTCTTTTTCTCTTTTTGAAACGGTATATGTTCCAGCAATAATTCCCTGATATTGCTCCGACTTTGCCCATTCATA
Organism: uncultured Lachnospiraceae bacterium; assembly: GCA_947589175.1. GTDB lineage: Bacteria > Bacillota > Clostridia > Lachnospirales > Lachnospiraceae > Eubacterium_F. The sequence continues at coordinate 12,092 of CANPZR010000015.1, forward strand.
ACATTCATAAGCGCGCATCGCCATTCTCGGATGAGTTTCATCCTGCATCAACATCTGCTCAAGAAATTTATTCGACACGGAATCATTCGTAAAGTCTTTGAGATCCATAGCCTGATTCAAAAATTCAGTCAAATTGATATTTTCGTCATAACCATGTACTTTAAGAAGAGCATCCACTGTTTTTTCCGCATTGCCATCACAAAGAACTGCTGCGCGATCTGCCGACAGCTCACTGCATCTGTCCCAGAACAATAACGCCCTGACCAAGGAGGGCGTCAATATCCCCCGAATTACAGGCATTTGTGCCAAAAAACTTTTTTCAAAGCCATTGACAAAATGAGCTGCAATAGAATGATAAAGGTTGTGCTGGCAGGCAATGTGTCCACATTCATGTGCCAAGACACTTGAAATCAAATCAGGCGGTAATTTCTTCACCAGTTTAGATGTCACATAGATAAAGGGCTTCGTACTGCCTCCAGTAGCCGCATTGATTTCCTTTGATTTCACAAAATACAGCTCTGGCACGGGAATACCAAGCTTGTCACAAATCGGTGGAAGCTGATTATATATCTCCGGCATTTGTTTTTCGCTTAAGCGAATAGCTGATGAAAGAAATGTAAATTTATCAGTCTTCTCATCATAATTGGCATTATAGGTTTCTACCAATTTAATGAACCTTGGAAACTTATTTAGAGCATCAGTCGCTTTTCTGTCCAAGTCATGTATATACAATTCAGAAGAATATGACATATTATCACCTACTTTTCCTTCTCATCTCTGCTCAAAATATTTGGGGAGTCAGAGACAAATTCAACAATATCATCTAATTTACAATCAAGCGTGGTACAAAGTTTTTCCAGCACATTAACTCTGACATCTTCATTTCGCCCAAGCTTTGCCATTGCATTTGTACTGATTTTGGCAAGATGAGTCAATTCTGTTTTATTTATATTCTTATCAACCATCAATTTCCAAAGCTTATTATAACTAACAGACACGCTTAGTCCCCCTCATAAATTTTTATTTATAATCATATTGTACAACATAGCCGGTAAAAATTCAAGTTTTTCTTGAATTTTGCAAGTCTCAAAAATAAGTTCGTATATATTCGTATCATTTTATTATCCCTCCGATTTGCCATATTTTCCCCCATATGATATAATGACGAGGAAAGTGACGATGGCGCTTGCGCCAAGCGGCATTTGACGAGTATCCTCATCGAGACGGTAGTCGAGATGATATACTGTTCACAAAATGACAGGCGCGCAGAAATGGAGATAGTTTTTGATGGCAGATGAGAAACTGCTACGCAGCTTTCTCATCGCCCCGTCGCGTAAACGCTCCGGAATGGAGGTTACTATGAAATGGATACGCTTTACCTTAGACACCCACACGGACGCGGTGGACATGCTTAGTTACATGCTGGACGAAATCGGCGTGGAGGGGATTGAAATAGAAGATCATGTGCCTTTGAGCGAGGAGGACAAGAAAAAAATGTTCGTGGACATCCTCCCGGATCCGGAGGAAAACGACGGGACCGCCAAGGTTCATTTTTACATGGAACCGGAGAACTGCGATCCGGAGAAGGTCATGCTGCAGGTGCAGAACATTTTTCAGGAAATAAAAGAATTTTGCGAAATTGGCAAGGGCACTATCTCTCTGTCCGAGACGGAGGACAAGGACTGGATCAACAACTGGAAAACATTTTTCAAGCCCTTCCGGGCCGCGGACAATATTGTCATCAAGCCCACCTGGGAGACATATGAAAAAGAAAATGAAGACGATATCCTGATCGAAATTGATCCGGGCATCGCCTTCGGCACCGGCTCCCACGAAACCACGAGATTATGTATTCAGGCGCTGAATGAGTATATCAAGCCCGGCAATTCCGTTCTGGACGTGGGCTGCGGCAGCGGTATTCTCTCTATTGCCGCCCTGAAACTGGGCGCCTCCCACGCCACCGCCATCGACATTGATGAAACGGCGGTGCGGACCGCCGCGGAAAATATGGCGGTGAACCATTTGAGGCCGGAGCAGTACACGCTGTACGACGGCGACCTGATCACCAACTCCTACTTGAAAGTCCGGGCCGGAACCGGTCATGACATCGTGGTCGCCAATATCCTCGCGGACGTTATCATTCCACTGACCGGAGTGATTCGCCCCCACCTGAAAAAGGGAGGGCTCTATATCACTTCGGGAATCATCGACACAAAAGAGGACAAGGTCCGGCAGGCTCTGATCGACCAGGGCTTTGAAATTATCCGGGTAGACCAGATGAAGGAGTGGCGCTGCTTTATCGCGCGGTAACGCCCCATTTTAGAATGAGGTAATAAATGGGGTAATAAATGAGGTAATAAAATTTTATTACCTACTCCAGCTCCGCCGCCACCTCCTGCAGATAATCGCGGATAGGGAGGTGCTGCGGGCAGCTATTTTCACAGAGTCCGCAGCGGATGCACTCCGACGCCCTGCCATGCTTTCTCGCTATGTCCTTGTACCGGCCGGAGGCATGGCCCTTTTGCTGTTTTCTAAATCGCATATATACATTATACACGTCAAAATAATCCGGAATGGCAATTCCCTTCGGGCACCCCTTTATGCAGTAGCGGCACGCCGTACAGGGAATGGCGATGCTGTTTCGGATGATATCCGCCGCCTGCTCCACGAGCCTCTGCTCGTCCCCATCGAGCGGCTGAAAATCCTTCATATATCGGAGATTATCCTCCATCTGCTCCTCATTGCTCATGCCGGAGAGCACCATCATGACGTTGTCGAGGCTGGCCGCGTAGCGGACGGCCCAGGACGCAATCGACAGCTCCGGCTCCTTTTCCTTAAAGAGCTTTTCCGCCTTTTCCGGGATGCTGGCAAGGGCGCCGCCCTTTATGGGCTCCATGACGATCACAGGCTTTCCGTGCCGTGTCGCCGTTTCATAGCACTCTCTCGCCTGCACCGAGGAATCCTCCCAGTCGAGATAGTTGATCTGCAGCTGCACGTACTCGGCCTCCGGGTGGTCAGTGAGAATCCGGTCCAGCACATCCGCCGTATCGTGGAAGGAAAAACCGATGTGGCGGATTTTCCCCTCCTTCTTTTTCTGGGAAATAAATTCAAAGGCGCCGATTCTCTGAACCGTCTCGTAGCTCCTGCTCCCCAGCGCGTGGAGCCAGTAATAGTCAAAATAATCCACGCCGCACCGGGACAGCTGCTCGTCGAAGATTTCCGGCATCTGCTCCGCACGGGTGATGCTGAACATGGGCAGTTTGTCCGTAATCGTAAAGCTCTCCCTGGGGTAGCGCTTCACCACCGCCTCGCGGAATACCTCCTCGCTCTTTCCCTCGTGGTAGGGATAAGCCGTGTCAAAATATGTGCCGCCCGCCTCAATGAAGGCGTCCGCCATTTTCTTCACGCGCTCAAGGTCTATATGTGCAAAATTGTCGTCTTTCAGCGGCAGGCGCATAAGCCCGAATCCTAATTTCTCCATTGTTCCAGTTCCCCCTTATTTATTATTCAAACAATTTATAGCTTCCCTTCCGCGCCACCGCAACACAGCCGCCCGGAAATCCCTTCCCGTGACGCTCTTTATCAATCACTGTAATCCGAGTCCACGATGATCTGAAATTCATACTCCGGGCACGCGTCCTTCAACTGTTCCAGCAGCTGTTTCTGCACCTGCTTCGCGTCCGCCTCGAAGTCGATTACCACATCAAAGAATACCCTCTTTTCTTCTGATTCCACATAGAATCCGTGCATTTGCAAAATAGCGGGATACCCGTCCAGGATTTCTGCCAGCTGGCGCTTAATCTTTGCCGCCTTTTCATCGGTCGTGTTGGAGGCGTAGATCCCTATCGTCATCACAATGCCAAATTCCCGGTAGACAGCCGTCACGATCTCCCGCGTCAGCTTGTGGATATCCGGCGCCGTCATGGTATCCGCCACCTCAATGTGAATGGAGCCGATCATGTCCATCGGACCGTAGTTGTGCAGCGTCAGGTCGTAAGCTCCTATGACTCCCGGAAACGCCTCCACCTTCTCTCGCAGCGACCGGGTGAGGTCACCGTCCGCCCGGAGTCCGATGATGTGGTTCAGCATCTCCATCAGCGTCTGAAGGCCGGCGCGGATGATGATAACGGATATCGCAAGTCCCAGCACGCCCTCCAGGCTGACGCCCCACACCATAGTGACAATGGCGGACACTAACGTCACCAGAGACAGTATGGAATCGAAAAACGCGTCGGAGCCGGACGCCACCAGCGACTGGGCGTTGATTTTCTCGCCCACGCTCTTTATGTATCGGCCGGACAAAAATTTCCCGACCACCGCCGCCGCGATAATAATCAGCGACACATACGTGTACTCCGCCGGTTCCGGACTGACAATCTTGGTGACGGACTCCCGGACGGAGATAAGGCCCGCCGCCAGTATGATAAAGGAAATGAGTATAGAAGAAATATACTCAATCCTGCCATAGCCGTAGGGGTGCTTTTTGTCCGGCGCCTTGGACGCGAGCTTCGTCCCGATAATCGTAATCACCATAGACAGCACGTCGCCCAGGTTGTTGATCGCGTCCAAAATAATGGCAATCGAGTGGGCCACAAGCCCCACGCCCATCTTAAATAAAATCAGGACCAGATTGGACGCGATGCCTATTACGCTTGTCTGAATAATTTTTTTATTTCTCTCCATGCCTCGCCTCTCTTATTCTATGGGCAGGGAATACACATAATCGTCCATGACATAGCCGTGACCGATGTCATTTACCTCGCTTCGGATTCTGGTAAATCCCAGCCTCTCATAAATTTCCACAGAACTGTTTCTCTTGTTGACATTGAGCGTCAGCACCTCGGCGCCCGCCTCCCGACCCAGCTGGCTGGCGTGGCGAATCATCGCCTTGGAATATCCGCGCCCCCGGTACTGCTTGTCCAGATACAGCTTGCTTATGTACCACTCGTTTTCCCGCTTATACATTGCCATAAAGCCAATCGGCCCCACGTCCGAACGGCGCACCCGGTAATACTGGTAGCCGTGCTCCAACTGCTCCCGGATTGCCTGCGGGGACTGGAACATCTCGATCATGTAGTCGTTCTGCTCCGGCCCGATAATGGGATCGTAGTGCTCCTTCACAATGCGGGAGGCAAGCTCTGACAATTCCTCTACCTTCTCCGGCTCTTCTTTTGTAATCTGCTCAAAACTAATGATGTCTGAATTAGCTCTCATTTTGGATCCTCATTTCCGCGCTGCTTTGCGCATGTATTTACAAGTTAAGTATAGCACAATTTTAGTATAACACAACTCTCTATTATTTAATAGGAATTTTTTGTCATGAGAAAATTTTTATAATGACAAAATTCTTGTCGTGAGAAAATTTTATCGCGATAAATTTTTATCGTATTATTGATGTTTGTCCCCTCATCTCTTATAATGAGGATATATAGCACTCAAAATGGCAAGTTATTACGACAAGACACTAGAGCGAACACAGTTCTCAGAGCAAAATAATTCGCTAGAGCGAACTTGTTCGCTCCAGAATGGAGGTTATCATGAAACACATCCTTTGCTTTGGCGATTCCAACACATACGGCTTCATCCCCTTTGGGGGACGCTATGGCGACGACGTCCGCTGGACGATGACGCTCGCGCGCCTTTTAGGGCCGGAATACGTCGTTCACGAGGAGGGACAAAACGCCCGCACCACGTCCCTGGACGACCCCTTTGAGCCCTACAAGAACGCCCTGGACTACATCATCCCCTGTCTGGAATCTCACGTCCCGCTGGATTTGACGATTCTCATGCTGGGGACCAACGACATGAAGGAATATTTTCGCCCCTCGGTGGAGAAAATTACTGGCGGCATCCGCCGTCTGACCCAGATTATTCTGGACGTGACCCAGGCGCCGGTGCTGCTCGTGAGCCCGATTCACATCGGAGACACGATGGCGTCCACGCCCTGCGCGCCCACTTTTCCTCCCGCCTCGGTGGAAATTTCCAAAAAACTCGGAGGCGCGTATAAAGGGGTTGCGGCAGAACTCGAAACCTCCTTTTTAGACGCCGCGGATTACGCCGAGGCCGACCCCTCCGACTGTCTGCATTTTACGGCGGAAAGCCATCAGCGGCTGGCGGAGGCTCTCTGTGAAAAAATCCGGGAAATGGGCGTCTGAGGGAGGAACGATACATGGAGGAAAAGAAGAATCCAAGAGCGGTGGGCATCATCTGTGAATTTAATCCCTTTCACAGCGGCCACGCCTATCTGATCCGGCAGGCCCGTGAAAAAACAGGAGCCCGGCACGTCGTGTGCGTTATGAGCGGAGATTTCGTCCAGCGGGGCGGTCCCGCCATCGTGGACAAATACGCCCGAACCCGGATGGCTCTGGACGGCGGAGCCGATCTGGTCTTTGAGCTGCCCCTGCGCTTTTCCCTTTCCAGCGCCGGGGATTTTGCCCTGGGCGGAATTCTCGCCCTCTCCTCTCTGGGATTTGTCACCGACCTCTGCTTTGGCAGCGAGAGCGGCGAGATCCGGCCCTTTTTAGAAATCGCCCGTCACTTGCATCAGGAGCCGGAGGATTTTTCCGCGCTGCTGCAGAAAAATCTGCGGGAGGGTCTCTCCTTTCCCGCGGCCAGGGCCCGCGCCCTGTCTGAACTCCTGCCCATTTCCGAAGAATTTCTAAGACAGCCCAACAACATTCTGGGCGTCGAATACTGCCTGGCTCTCCTAAAGACCGGAGCGTCTCTCGCTCCCCACACCATTCTGCGCCTCGGCCAGACCTATCACGACGAGACCCGCACCACAGACAGCCCGCACCCCTCCGCGGCTGCCCTTCGAAATGAAATGTATCAATCGGGCGCTCCCCACATGACCGCCGATGATTTTTCCGGAGCGGTGGGCTACTCGCTTCTGACCGCTGAAAATCTGGCCGGGTACAAAGATATTTCCCCGGAATTGGCGGAGCGCTTTTTGCGCCTTTTGCCGGATTTCGCCGGGTTTTCTGATTTTGTCGAGCGCTGCCAGACGAAGAACTTTACCGCGGGACGGATCCGGCGGGCGCTGTTCCAGTGCCTTTTCGGCATTTCCGATCAGCCCGTTTCCCTGCCCTATCTGCGCCTTTTGGGAATGAAAAAAGAGGCATCGTTTCTTTTAAAAAATGGAGAAAATAGTAAAAAAGAAAATAAAAATGGACGTGTCAACACGTCCATTCTCTCCCGTCTGGCCGCGGACGCGCCGCGCCTGGATCCGCAGGCTCTCGCCCTGCTGCGCCAGGACATACTGGCCTCCGACCTGTACCGCCAGATCTGGAGCCGGAAATACCGCGCCGAACTTCCCAACGAATATCAGCGCTCTCCCATCGTCGTGTAACTCCCCATTTCATGACATCAGCGGCTTTATAATCGTGTGGCTCCCATCCCAGAGACTCTCCCCGCGCATCAGTTGAACAGGGACTTAAAAAAGTCCGCTATGGCGCCAAAAAAATTGCCGATAGCGTCTCCGATCCGGGCAAAAAATCCCTTCGCTTCTTCTGTATCAATGTCAATATCAATATCCGATAATTTGTCATAGATATCTTTGGCCTGCTGCTTTAAGCTGCCCAGGTCCAAATCCAGACTGCCGATCTTCTCCATCAGCGATATAAGCTGCTGACGATCCTCCTCGGAAATGCTCACGTTCAGTTCCTTCTCTGCCTCCTCAATAGCCTTCTCAATATCTGCGCTAGATGTGAGATCGCCGCTGACCACCTTGTCCTTCAAAAGCGCCACAAACTCGGCGGCCTCTTCCTTTCCGATACTCTGCCCCAGCTCTCCCGTGGTCACCAGCTCATTCGTCGCCGCGTCCGCGCTGTCGCCGTCGATTTCCTCTCCGGTCATGGTGGCGTAGGCTTTCATGGCTCCCACCAGAGCCGCCGTGCCGGAAATCTCAAAGGGCGCCGCCACCGTCACGTCAGCGTCCGTAATCCCCGCCGTGGCAAGCGCGTTGGCGTACATCTCCCTGGTGCAGAATGTAATATTATACGTCTCCACCGCTATGCCCGCCCCGGCGTCCGCCTGCTCAATTTTTACCGACGAGAGCGCCCGGCTCCCAATCAGGCTGTCATCCAGATACTCGTCCAGGTACTCGTGCTCGTCGTCATTGGTCACCTGAATCGTCTCATAATCGGCCAGCTCATCGCTGCCGATCTCCATCAGTTCCATGACCCGCGCCTTCTCCGATGCGTTCAGATCCGCGCCAAAAGAAATGTAGGGCTTTACCTCAAAAGAATCCGCCAGGGAGACGCTTCCCGGCATGATTCCCATAATCATTGCAATCATCAAAGCTACCGCCCCTATGGCTTTTACATTTCTTCCTCTCACTATCATTTTCAGTCCTCCTGACTTTCCGTCATTCCCATGCGTAATCCGAGCGCTCCCTTACTTTCTTTAGAAAGTCCTTCTTAATCGCGGCTCCGATCTCCAGCACTTTCTTGCTCTCTTTGAGATAAATGCAGCCTCTGGATAAATCGATCCTTTTTATGTAATTTAAATTCACAAATGTCCCCCGCCGACAGCATACAAAGCTTTCGGAATTTAGCTCTTTCATCAGGGCTTTACATGTCTTTTGAGCAATCACAATCTCTTCATCCAATGTCACTACATGCATCTTTTTCTTTTTGATGCAGGCCCAGATAATCTCGCCCACCACGACTGTTACCAGCATGCCTTCTGTCTGAAAAATAATGGTTCTCTCCAGAGAATCCTTTGTGTGGTACTTCAGTGCCGATCTGACCGCAGCTCTCATTTTCTTCATGCTGTAGGGTCTTTTAAACACTCCGTGGCACTGCACCAGATTGATCAGGTTCAGCTTCTCATCGTACCGGTCTATTACATAGATAATCGGCGTAAACCAATATTTTTCCACTTTTCGAATCCTTTGGGCAAAATCCGCGCCGGAACACTGCGAGCCTTTCTTCTCGGGGTGCAGATCTATGTCCAGCAAAAACATGTCAACGGAATTTCTCACAGCTATATCATATGCCGCGTCCTCATCCAGCGTCATATAAAAAACTGTATCCGCGCACACCTGCCTCACCAGTGATTCCAAATTCTTTCTCTCCTCTTCGTCCGGCAGCATGATCAGTACTTCCTTCATCCTTCTTTCCTCCCAGTCTTTACCCTGTTCTCAGGGATATTCATTCTGCGTATAGCCCTGCAAAGCTTTTCTGAAATAAAGACGGGTCAAAAAGCAAAAAAGTTTACAAGAAAAGAAAGTTTAATAAATGTTTTATATTTTTTTTAGTGTCATTGCGCTCAGTATAACACAATTTAGAGAATCTGTACAGAAAAACATAATTTAGAATTTTATGTAATTTTTTTCAACTATTGCAAAAAAGGATACTCGAATCAGCACCATGCCAATCCGAGCATCCTTTTGTATCACTTCAATTTCCTTCCACTTACGTTTCATACTCCCTGCTCCCGCTCCAGCACGCCGTGATCCATATGGTACACCTCATCGCACAGGATGTCGATGTCCTCCCGGTTATGGCTGGCGATCAGGAGCGTCTTTCCCGAGTCCCGCAGCTCCATGAACAGCTTCCTCATATCCGCCACGCCCTGGTTATCCAGGCCGTTCATCGGCTCGTCTAACACGAGGATTTCCTGATCCTCCATGAACGCCTGCGCCAGCCCAAGGCGCTGGCGCATCCCCAGCGAATACTTCCTCACGCGCTTCCTGCTGG
>CANPZR010000016.1 GCA_947589175.1 uncultured Lachnospiraceae bacterium
CTCCGCTATAAACAGCCTCTTTGCCATGTCCTCTCTCCTAAAAGCCCAGTTCCTCTCCGATGAGGATTACCTTGATTCTGCCCCTGACCATGCTGCGTCTGGTGATCACCGTCTGGCAGCAGATGCACTCCTCGGCCTGGCAGTCTGCGCAGCGTCCCGCCTTCGCGCAGGGCGTATCGCGGTTCAGCCGCATGGCGTTCGGCGGAGAGGCAATATTCCGCACGCGCGAAATGGCCTCTTCCACGTTGGCAGCCACCTTGTTCATCCCCGCGAAAATAAGGACATTCTCCGGCCCGTAGCACAGATAATTGACGCGGTTTGCCGCCCCGTCGATATTAACTAACTCGCCGTCCAGCGTAATCGCGTTGGTGCTCATGAGAAAATAGTCCGAATTGATCATATTCGCCTTCATCTCCCGCAGCTGCTCCGGCGTCTGCGCCGTCATGCGGTCGTATACCACACAGTCGCACTGGCCGCTCGTCAAATCGTCCATCAGCCCGATCTCCGACAGCGTCATAGAGCCGCCCCAGCAGACCGAAACGCCGTCCTTTAAAAATTTCTCCTTCGCAAGCGCCCTCGCCTCCTCTTTCGTGGCCGCATAATAGCCCTCCATGTTGCGGAGCTTTAGCTTTTCAATAATTTTCTCCGCCAATATCGCGTAATGGTTTTTCTTTGCCTCTGTCATAGTAATTCCCTCCATTTCTATATCATCTACTGTAGCATATCCTGTGGTCGGGGTCAATATCTCCCGCTCCAGCCGTTGTTCGCTTGCTCGTTCAATCTGCCCCATTCTTTGTTACCTCATAACAAATTACTTAAAGTTTATTTCTTTTTGCTTTTATCATAGCATTCGGTTCTCGAAATCTTCCAAATCATGAAAAATGGCATCTACAATTGCCGTTCCTTCTTCTAAACGGTACATTATAAAGTAATTATGTTTTTGAAATTCTAATCTGCGATAGCCACGTTCTCGAAGATGTGGATTCTCGCACAAACCTATAGTCCCAGCAATCCTAGACAAGCGATATTGGGTCAAAGCAAAATCATCCAAAACATTTTGCGCAGCTTGTTCATTCTTCAGCACAAACAGAATATAATACAAAATATTATCCAAATCTTCTAACGCATCTTCTGTAATTTCGACCCTATAATCCATATTTTCTCCTCAAATTACTGACTGCCACATCTGCTTCAATAGTCTTTCCTTCCGCCGCATGCTGTCTGGCCAAATCAAGTTTGTCAAGCATCTGCTGCTCTGTCATAGGTTCTTTTTTTATGTTTTTCCCCTGCTTAATATAAAGACGTCTAGTCAAATCGTAAATTGTCATCAACTCTGATTCAGGCAATGTTTTCAACATAGAAACTGTAGCGTCCAATGTACTCATATCTCCATCTCCTTTCGGATTTCCACTTATCTGTAATAACCCTTGCTTTCATTATAATCTTCATTCAGTTCTTCTACAAGTCATTTTTTAGTGGAATTTGATATCTGGCTATGTTATAGTAAAACAAAAAGGTGCTACCAATGAACGGAGGGATATTATGAGCAAAACGCAACCAAATTTTCTTGAAAAACTCTTTCATTTAAGAGAAAATCACACCGACGTCAAGACGGAGGTTCTGGCCGGCATCACGACTTTTATGACGATGGCGTACATACTGGCGGTCAACCCCAGCATCCTGTCGTCGGCCGGCATGGACAGCGGCGCCGTATTTACCGCCACCGTACTGGCCGCCATGGGAGGGACTCTTTTGATGGCCCTGTTCGCCAACTACCCATTCGTGCTGGCGCCCAGCATGGGCCTGAACGCCTACTTTGCCTACACCGTGGTAATCCGCATGGGGTACTCCTGGGAAATGGCGCTGGCGGCAGTATTTGTAGAGGGACTGATCTTCATTGCCCTCTCCCTGACCAATGTGCGGGAGGCCATTTTCAACGCGATTCCCATCAGCCTCAAGCACGCTGTGTCCGTGGGAATCGGGCTGTTCATCGCCTTTATCGGCCTCCAGAACGCCAACATCGTAGTGGACAGTTCTACACTGGTGAGCCTCTATTCTTTCAAGGCCTCCGCGGACGCCGGAACTTTTACCCAGGAGGGAATTACCGTGGTGCTGGCGCTGATCGGCATTCTCGTCACCGCCTTTCTGGCTGCGAAAAAAGTCAAGGGCAATATCCTGTGGGGCATTCTCATCACCTGGGGCATGGGTATGATCTGCCAGCTGACCGGCCTGTACCGCCCGGACGCGGCGGCCGGATTTCCCAGCATGTTTCCGGATTTTTCAAATGGCTTCGCGATTCCCAGCCTGGCTCCTACCTTTATGAAAATGGATTTTTCCAAGGTGCTGACGCTGGATTTCATCGTTGTATTATTTGCCTTTCTCTTTGTGGATATGTTTGACACGCTGGGAACGCTGATCGGAGTGGCCTCCCGGGCCGACATGCTGGATAAAGACGGCAAAATGCCGCGAATCCGCGGCGCGCTTCTGTCCGACGCCATGGCCACCTCCCTGGGCGCCGTGCTGGGAACCTCCACTACTACCACCTTTGTCGAGAGCTCCTCCGGTGTGGCGGAAGGCGGAAGGACCGGTCTGACGGCGGCAGTTTCCGCCATCTTGTTTGGGCTGTCCCTGTTTTTGTCGCCCATATTTCTCGCGATTCCTTCCTTTGCCACGGCGCCCGCGCTGGTCATCGTAGGTTTTCTGATGATCACCTCGATTGTGAAAATTGATTTCGCGGATTACACGGAAGCGGTGCCCGCCTACATCTGCATTATCGCCATGCCGTTTATGTACAGCATTTCCGAGGGAATTTCTCTGGGAATCATCTCCTACGTTGTAATCAATCTGGCGACAGGGAAATTCCGCACCAAGAAAATCAGCGTGCTGATGTATATACTGGCGGTGCTGTTTATTTTGAAATACATTTTAATTTAATTCTCATACGTGATTTTGACCGGTATCCTGCCATACTTTTCTTCCAGCTTTTCCATGTCCACAATCGAGCCGGTATTCAGTGTCACATTCGCAAAGCCCGGCATATCGAACAAAGGGCTGGCGTCATATTGGCCGGTTCCGCACAGATTCAGGGTTTCAATGTTCGGCCATGTGCGGACCGGCTCGATGTCCTTTAATTTGTTGCCAAGCAGCGATACTTCCTTTAGCATCGCCTTGTCAGCCAGCGGGGAAATATCGTGAATCCGGTTATCCTGCAGGGAAACAGATTCCAGATCCTTAAGTCCGCGAAGCGGCGACAAATCCTCGACCATCGTCCCGCCGATATAAAGAATCTGGAGATTTTCCATATAGGCCAGGTCTGCGAGGCTCCTTGTATTCCCGCGCAGACGCTCGTGGGATTTATACCATCTGTTCTGGCCGACATAATAGTCGTCCATGTCTTTGTACGCCTTGTCGGAAAAAATGTACAGCGTCCGGACGTCCTGCAGGTCCTCTTCGGTAATCACGCCTTCCGGCCTATTGAGCGACAGCCGCACGGACTCCTCGACTAGCGGCTCCTGAAAATGATATGACGCGGTCTTTTTCACTGAAAATGCGCCCGGCACCGTCAGGACAACCACAAGGACCGCCACTGCCGCCACGGTCAGAATGATTCTCCTCTTTCTGACCGATTCACGCGTTGTCCTCCGGAGCGCCTTTAAGAGAACGTCGTCGTTCGGATACCGCTTATCCGGCACATAGGCGCAGCTTTTCGCTGCAATCCGCTCCAGCGCAAATTGGGGATTCCGGATGGGCTCCTCCTTCCCGGTCAGAAGCCACGAGAGCACGACGCCGAAGGAATAAATATCCGATCGGATATCTGTCTGCATAAACCCGTACTGCTCCGGCGACGCGTAATTGCGCGTGCCGCAGAAAATGGTATCCGACCTGCCGCCCTCCTTGTAGAGGCGGCTGATGCCAAAGTCGATCAGCACCAGGCTCTTGTCCTCTTTGATAATGATATTGTCGGGCTTGATGTCCCGGTGAATAATGACCGGCTCCGACTGGTGCAAGAGCTTCATAATTCCCGCTAACTCCGTGGCGATCCGTATAATCTCCTCTCTTGAGAGAATATTTCTTCTGGCGTATTCCGTGAGGGTAACGCCCTCGATGTATTCGCGGAGTATGCAGTGGTATGTCTTATTTTTGTATTCTTCCTCATAGCGGGGCACGGAGGGGCTGTTGATTTTCGTCATCAGATCCGCGATTCCCATGCCGTAATAATCTCCCTCGTCGGACAGATAGCACTTTGCCACATGGACGGACTTGTCCGCCCTGTCCTGCACCAGCAGCGTCTCGCAGTATTCGGCGGAGCTCAAATGCTCGATAATGGAATAATGGTCCAAAAGCTCCTCGGGCAGCCCGGCCTCATAACCGGTGTCAAATTCCGCCATAAATTCTTCTCTTGCACCCACCGTCATACCTCCCCCAGCGCGGGCGTGCCCACAGACGTCAGAAGTTCCTGGGTCTCCATCAGCTTCATCTCATGTGTAAGCGCGTAAATGCACGCCGCGTCCCTTTTAATCCTCGGATACAGAGGATTTTTGCCCGTTTTTTTGAGCAGGTCCTGAGTATCGTCCAAAGACAGCCCCATGCCAATCGCGATCTGTAGCAGCTTGTCCCGGGAGGGAATTCTTGTGCCGTTAAAAATCTGGTAGCCATAGCTCCGCTCGATATGCGCCAGCCGGATAATCTCGATGGGCTGGATGCCATATTTTTCAGCCAGCTTTTTCAAATAGTCCGAGGCGGGCATCTCCGTGAACTCGTCACTGTTCTTTTCCATCACCTTCTGAAAGCTGCTGGCGCGGGTGATCCTGCTCTTTAGCGTATTTGTCGTCACAGTCATATATTGCTCCCCATTTCTGAGCGACTTGTCGCGAAGAGGCGATGAGAAAGCTGCGTAGCAGTTTCTCATCTGCCATCAAAGCAATTTGTTTTCGCTCAGAAACAAATTGCCGTGTAAAAAATAAGCTATCGAGCTTATTTTTTACACTACTCCCCTTTGTATTTATATTTGAATTGTAGCAGTTCCCTCCGTCAAATACAAGTGACAGATTAAAACAATTTTGCCCCGCAGCGGGCGCAGAAGCGGTTTCCCTCCCGCACCAGCGAGTGGCATTTGGGGCACGTCCGCGCCTGGGCGTCTGCTGCGTCTTCCGGCATCTTCGTCCCGCATGCTGAACAGAATATGTTGCCCAGCTTGACCTGCGCCCCGCAATTTGGACACTCCATGACGCCCTTCAACTGCTTGACTTCCTCCTTCAGCACCTTGATTTCCGTGTTCAGTCCGCGAAGCTCGTCGATTATTTCCTTTTTATCGGCGTCCGGATCATTTTCGTACTTCTCATAGTATGCCTGGCCGAGCGCCATATACAGCTGCGCAGCCCGTTTTTCCCTGTCGGATATAGACG
This sequence comes from uncultured Lachnospiraceae bacterium, assembly GCA_947589175.1. Classification (GTDB taxonomy): domain Bacteria; phylum Bacillota; class Clostridia; order Lachnospirales; family Lachnospiraceae; genus Eubacterium_F. The sequence continues at coordinate 5,406 of CANPZR010000016.1, forward strand.
AATTTAAATGGGCTCTGTCCGCGAGCTTTTTCGTCTGCTGCGCCACTTCTCCCCCCGCGTCGCTGATTTTTTTCCCGACCTCTCCAAAAAATGCCATAAATCATTCCTCCCTCATCTGTTCCATCACTGGGTAGCGCCTGTGCCGCCTCCCATAGTGCCGCCCAGGCTGCTGCCCGCGCTTCCTCCTGCGTTTCCTGCGCCTCCCGCATTTCCTGCGCCATCTGTATTTCCCGCGCCTCCTGCATTATTACTGCCATCTATGGAGGTGCCATTCGTAGTGCCGGGGACATTGCCTCCCGCATTATTACCACCTCCGCCGCTCCGTGAAAATGCTACGACGACAACAATAATGATAATGACTACAATCGCAACAGCCGCAATCCACAAAAACTTCTTCTTTGACGACTTTTTCGAGACCGGATACATGTTCCCCGCATCCGCATACATGCCCGTGATATCCTCCGCGCGCATGCCGCACTGCCCGCACACTCTATCCTCGTCCTCCATCTTAGCTCCGCAATTTGTGCAATATTTTGCCATTTTCATCATCCTCCATTTCTATTTTTATTTTTGCTTTTCGCACTTTTGTATCCTCTGGATATTTTTTCGCTCATAATAATTCAGATCGCTGTCTTTTACATTTCTTCTGGTCGGATAATACCAGACCTTATCCATAAAATAATATCGTAATTTTTTATCCTTAAAAATATAACCATGCCGCGCATAGATTTCATTCCGGGCAAGCCGCAGCTTCTTCTTGCTCAAGCGCCTTAGGTATTTCATGGAATACAGCCTTACTCTGGCGTCCGGCAGAATATAATTATCGCTTTTCGCGGAGGCGCTCCGCGCCGGAGCAACCGTGGGTTCAGGAGAATCCGTGGGCTCCTCTGAAGCCATCGTCTCCTCTGGAGCCATGGGCCCTAATGTCGTGGAATCCGGAACCTCCGTGGGCGCTGCGCTGTCGACAAGCAAGGGGATTTCAGACGGAGGCGTTCCCGTAAAAGCGGGTAATGCCGAAGATTGTACGGGCTCTCGCGTCCTGCCGGGCCCCAGAAAAAAACATGCCACTACTCCCGCCGCGCCCAGAATCAAGATGACAAGAAGAATAATCGCCACCCTTTTTCCTGTCTTTTTGCTTTTTTTCGCGGCGGGGACTCCCCCGCCCAGAACCATTCCGCAATTAGTGCAGAACCTCACCCCGCCGCGAACCTCTTTTCCACATTTTGGACAATATTTTATCATTTTCATCATCCTCCGATTTTCTTGCCTGTGCCGTCGCAATACTTGCACACGCCGCTGCCATTACAGCTATTGCATTTACCGCTGCCAAAGCATACATAGCACATATTGTAACCATATGTGCCCGTGCCATAGCTGCCCGTCCCGCCGCAGACAGAACAACGCCCGTCGCCGTCATCACAAGTGGTGCATTTGCCGGAGCCATGACAGATCACGCAAGGACTGCTCGAATTGCTGTTACCTGTACTGCCGCTGCCCGCGCTACTATTACCTGCATTACTGCCTCCCGCGCTGCTGTTACCTGCTGAGCTGGCGCTGGCTAAAGCTGCGTCAAGCTGGCTTTCCTCCACAAACTGTGCCTCTCCTGCCATCTCAATCGTTACTCCGCCGACGAGTTTTACATAAAACATCGCATATTGCCTGTTGGTAAATTTGTAAAGGCCAATATGCACTTCTTCATTTGTCGCTTGAAAATCCTCTCCCGTATCTAGATTCTCAATCTCTATCTCACAGCCCTTGTCATATGCCTCGGGGTTGTTAAATGCGGCGCCCTCTTTCGCCACATCTTCCTCTATCGACACTCCAAATGCGTAGTTCACACCGTTATAGACAAATACCGCTACAATCAACGCCTCATCACCATCCGAAGAATAGTAAAATGTGCCCTCAGACGCACTGACGCCATTTACCGTGAGATACGATTTCTCGGGTATGCCGGGTATCCGGGACCAGTCACCGGTTGTATTGGCCTGCCCCGCGGGAGCCTGTGTCTGTTGCTGCGGCTGCTGTGGCTGCTGAACATCCGCGTTCTGCTGCGGCTGTTGGGGCTGTTGCTGCTGCGGCTGCTGAGCATCCGCGCTCTGCGAGGCAGAATTGTTCTCTTCCCCGGAAGAGCAGGCGGTACTGAACGCCACACACGCCAAGATCAAAGCTGCCATCTCCACATAGCAGACTGCCCTCCGTGCCTGTCGCTTTAATTTGCGCATAACTATATCCCCCTCTCGAATCGTAAAAATTTTTCAGAAATTATTTATTGGATTACGCCCGTACCACCACAGTACTTGCACACGCCGCTGCCGTTGCAACTGTTGCATTTACCGCTGCCGCCACATGTGTAGCACACATGATTATAATCGCCAAAATAGCCCGCTCCATTGCAGGAAGGGCAGAGTCCGTTACCGTCCGTGTGGCATAGGCTGCATTTGCCCGTGCCATAACAGGCCCTGCATGTCGAACTCGTGCCGCCCCCTGAACTGCCGCTTCCCGCGCTGCCGTTGCCCGTACTGCCGCTTAAGGCTGCCTCAACCTGGCTCTGATCCACATACTGCGCCTCTCCCGCCATCTCAATCGTTACTCCGGCAGAAAGTTTTACATAAAACGCCACATATTGCCTGCTGGTATATTTGTAAAGGCCAATGTGCAGCTCTGAATCTGTCGCCTGAAAATCCTCACCCGTATCCAGATTCACGATCTGTGCCTCACAGCCCTTGTCATATGCCTCGGAGTTATTAAATGCGGCACCCTCTTTCGCCACCTCTTCCTCTATCGACACTCCAAATGCGTAATTCGCACCGTTATAGACAAACACCGCCATGATTAGCGCTTCATCTCCGTCCGAAGTATAATAAAACATTCCCTCGGTCACATTGGCACCATCTACCGTGATATACGATCTCTCGGGCATGCTGGGAATCTGGGACCAGTCATAGCCGGTTGTATCGGCCTGTTCTGCGGGAGCCTGTGTCTGCTGCTGGGGCTGCTGCTGAACATCCGCGCCCTGCTGCGGCTGCTGAGGCTGTTGCTGCTGCGGCTGCTGAGCATCCGCGCTCTGCGAGGCAGAATTGTTCTCTTCCCCGGAAGAGCAGGCGGTGCCGAACATCGCGCACGCCAAGATCAGGGCTGCCATCTCCACATAGCAGACTGCCTTCCGGATTTGTCGCTTTAAATTTTTCATAACTATATCCCCCTCTCGTATAGTAAAAAATGGATCTTATTCTTTATTATACAATATTGAATCAGAGAATTGGTGTGCTGGCTGCACACTTTTAAAGAAAATTTTTGTAGAAAAAAATCGCGAAATGTCCCGAAATATCGTAGAAAAATGGAAATCAGAATTTTTGAAGGAAAAAATTTTTTACAATTTTTCAAAATAGAACTTTTTATACTCAATCGTATCACAATTAACAAAGGAAATAAACTCCCCTTCAGACGGAACTAAACTGATGGGATCAGACGCCACAGGAGCGACCTCGCCTCGCTGCTCCATATGATACAAGACCAGGCAAAGCGCGTCCTCGACATTTTCTACCGCGTCGCTTATATCTTCTCCCTGCGTCATGCAGTTTGGAATATCCGGAAAGCGCACAGAATACTGTCCGCCCTCTTTGGTAAAAATAGCCGGATATACATATTTAGCCATAATATCACCTCTATCTCGGTCCCAAAAACTTATCTCCATTCAAATGTATCATATGATCTGGCATTTCCGCAATCCAGACCTCCGTTTCCCATGCCAACGATTCCGAAAACCTCTTATAAGTCTTAAAATCAAGAAACGCTGTCACAAAAATCTTTCCCGCCGTCGCATTCTTTGTCATTTCTGTTAATTCTAAAATTCTCTTAGAGTCCATCGGACCTACGGAAGTTACCGCTTCAACAAAGTAAATCCAATTCCTATCTTCTTGATATAAAACTATATCCGGCATTTTATCATGTAAAGTTATTTCAACCCCCAGCTTTGTCAGCTTTTCAACATTTTTTACCAGATTCCTTTCTATTGTATCCCCAACATACAAGCACACGGAATTTGTGGCAAAGCGTGGTGCAAATTCCTCAATAACAGCCTTTTGCAATTCGTTGTGTTTTCCTGTTGAAAATTGAAAGCCAGCTCCATTGATACGCACAGGCATCATTGTCATTTTCTTTTTAGAGGCATAGATATCTACCAGCTTTTCATGGTATTTTAGAAAACGATTGATTGAGTCCTGCCATCCCGGCGTTTGAAATGTCTTTATGATTTGCAATGTTTCATCTGTAAGCCTATAGCTATAATTAGGGCTATTGGTCGCTGTTCCATTATCCTCTATCAATGCGGCATTCCGAAAATGATGCAACGCCTGCTTACGGAATATTTCTCTGCTATTTTCCGCATAAGTCGAACCATAATTTGTATTGACAAACTGAATAATATCATGGATGCGAATCCACTCATTTCCAGCATCTTTCCATAATGTATCCCGCTTTATCCCTGCCATAGCCAGCAATACATAACAGCAAATATCCGCCTGTTGCGCTTTTGGCATTCCAAACATTCTCAAAAGCTCTCGTGCCTCATTTACCTTATCCACAATATCCCTCCAGTATCATATTACAATTCTCTTCCGACATATCCTTGCTCTTCATCAGTTTTTTGCCCATCTCCTGTATGCATTCCAAATCAGGTACAGGCATTGCATTGATCTCTGTTGAATTTACCTGTGTTGATCCATTCAAAATCCTATAATATTCATCGTAAAGATCCGAATTAAAAATCACATATAATCCATACACAAGGCACTCCGACATTTCCGTCACCAGTCCATCAATGAAATTGATTTTATTCTGCGTACTGATCTTCGTATATTGCGGATATTTCTTTGACAAATATACCCCGCACTGTAATCTGCGCCGTTCCTCCTTGGCAGTAAAACGTTTAACAAACAAATAATTTCGGTTTTCCTGCATCAATCCTTTTTGATCTGTCACTATATATTCATGCTCTTTTTGAATAGGAAACTGTACTTCTCCCTGTTTAATATGCTGCGAATAAAAAAGCGGAATTGCGCCTTCCTCCTCGTCATCACGAAGCTTCTCCCTATTACGAAAATCAACCGTCAGTCCTGTTTTCATTTTTAACCCAATATCCGGCAATGTCTTATTAAATTTATGTAATTGTTCCAGCACCGAAACTTCTTTCTCGTCTGTTACTAAATACACATAAAAATCATTTCCCGATACAACGAGATTATATGGCACAGTAAGTGACGTCAGATTATCAAAATCACTATTTGACTGCGAAGAAGTAATAGTAACTTTCTCTGGAACTTGATATGTCTTTTTTATCTTGATAATAATTGTTTCCTGTAAAACATCTTCTTTATCAAACACTTTATTCCGACTTGCAAATAAATGAATATGTTCTAACTTCCCCTCAGTCAGAAAATAGTGTCTAAATCGTGTAAAATAAGCTCCTGAAGTCCAAGAACGGGGAATAATATACACCAATTCCCCATTACAATCCAGATTAAACAATCCCATCGCCGCAAAAATGAAATACAGATTGGGAGCTCCATAACAGACTTCCGGCATAGCCGCTGCCTCCGGTGCACCTTTAGGTATCTTCATATATGGAGGATTGCCAATTACCATATCATATTTTTTAGGTTCAGGATTGCCGCCTAACATATGATTAAAATCTAAATACTGGCTTGTAATATAATTATCTGTAATAATATAAATTTGAATATCTTTTTTAGAGTTCTCCTTGCAAATATACAAATTTTCCTTGAGTAATTCCAAAATATTATCATCATTTTCATAGCAGGTTAATTCTATTGCCTGCACAGAAGCAATCTTCTCTAATCGTTCTATCAGTGCACATGATAATATCCCCGATCCTGCTCCCGCATCCAAAATACTGACTTTAGATTTATCGCAGGAAATATTATATAATCCGGCCATAAAACGTGCTGTTTCTTTGCTAGTAAAAAATTGACCATATTTTTTTCGTTCTTTTTTGGGCATGCTGTCGATGTATTTGTTTGTGCGTTCGATAATGTAGTCTAACATTCTTTACCTTCTTTTTTCCATTGAGTCGCTCAATTTCATATATATTGCTGCCTTTTTTCTTATTTGTTAAAGTGATTTTAATATACCATATTCTCAAAAAAAGTCAAGATAGAATTCTTCCCCATATCTCTTGAATCAGAGAATTGGTGTGCTGGCTGCACACTTTTAAAGAAAATTTTCGTTAAAAAAAGCAGGAAACCGTCTTTCCAGACAGCTCCCTGCTCACGGAGCCGGACATGCCGCGCTCCTGCCAGAAATCAAATGAGAAATATGCCGACAACTGGCCTTATTTTACTTTTACCGTTTTTGTTCCCGCCTTATAATTTTTCTTTGTCGCCTTAATCTGAATCTTAGTGCCTTTTTTCAGGGCGGCGGTTTTAAAGGTGAATTTCTTTCCTGACACCTTGGCTTTCTTGAATTTCTTTTTGCCCACCTTTACCTTTACGGCCGCCTTTTTCACGGACAATTTTCCAGTGATTTTTTTGCTTCCGCGCTTTGCCTTAACGGAGATGATTTTTATTTTCTTCTTCGCGCTCCCGGAGTCGGAATCATCATAATCATCTTCGTCATCCACATAGGAGTCATCATCCCAATCATCGCCGGAGTCCACATCCGAGTCATCGTCCGAATTATCTCCCGTATCCTCATAGGAGGCTGTTGACTTATCCTGAATATCCAGCGCTCCGTTATTCATTTTGAATATCAGGTAATCCGATTCTACCACATTATAATTGCCGGTTTTGGAAGCGGGTGTATTGTAAATATAATTGCCCTCGGCGTCTACGGCGTTGGCCACGACTGCGTTCAGGCCGCTCTCTCTCAGCTCGGAGGAGTTAAGGACGACGGATGCCGTTCCATTGCTCACGGTCTCGTCCTTTACAAGAGTTCCGTTGATCTGGAAGCGCACCTTCTTTACATCCTCGTCTGTTGTTTTCAAAGTCAGCGTCACATCACTTCCGCCCGCTGTCCCGGTCAGCTCCATGTCGTCGGATGGCCTATAATACCCTAAAGAGCTGATCAGCTTCGGAACGGTGGCAAACTGCTCGTCCAGCCACGCCACTCTCGTATTCAAAAATGAGCGGATATGGGCGAGGGAATCGGAGAAATTCATGGATTTTCCCCCTTGGTACTCTCTGTTATAGGTGTAGCTCCACCGGGCGTCGTTCGCCGCGCCTGCCTCCTTCAGATACTCCTCGTACTGATCGATCAGTCCGCCGCTCTTAATCATGTTCTCAATAACAGGGCGCACCGTGCCCTTATATTTTTCATAGGCAAGCGTCAGAAAATACGGATCACGAATCAGCATCCGGTTCCACTGCACGGTCTGATAATACTGCTCCTCTGTAAACTTTTCTATTGTAGTCTGCCATTTGGTGGGGAAATTGGTATCGATATTGAACATATTTACATTGCCCCAGCACCAGTCGTAATCCCACTGCGGTCCGAATTTTGCCAGCTCGTCCACTTTTTTGTAGAAGAAAAAGCTGTTCTTCATGCTGTCCCAGTTCATGGCGTACTCGTCGAACAGGAAATTCGTGACCAAGCTGTCCATGTCAAATAACTGACTGTAATGCTTTCCGTCGTTGGCCGCATCCGTATAAGTGGCTATGGAATAGGTGGCGTCGGCCCAGTTCTTATCAAAATTTCCTATTTGGTCGGTGCGATATTTTTCATCGCTGTTACGGAAATAAAAATCATCGCTGTGCAGCGCGTACTCAAAGGTCTGCGTGTAATTTTTCGCGTACTTGTATAAACTGGTCTGCTTAAAGCTGTTCACGATCGACGGCTTGTCCTCTTCAGACGCGTCCTCGCCCGGTTCCGGCGCACTGAAATATATGGGCTGTTTGTAATTGGTCTCCATGCCGGCAACCGTGTTGTCGCCCACGCTGTAAAAATCCATCTCCCCCAGAAATCCGCCGTTGGTCGCGGGAAGCGTGATTTTATAATCGGAAAATGCGTATTCGGTTCCCTTTAGGGACGGCTGGCTGTCGCCCGTATAGACGACCTTTTTCTCGTCAATCCAGGAATAATTTTCCGCCATGATGTCCTCGAGCTCGCCGGTAAATTTCTTCTTCGTGTCCTTGTCCCAGCCGTTTTTGGCAGCCTCGCTCTCCCCGATCGCGTCCGCGGCGTCCTCCGCCGCCCCCGTCCAGTCGAAGATGTCAATGCGCCCCGGATCTACCCTGCGATGCTCGCAGAGCTGGTAAACGCCCTCATACTGCCCGTTGTAGATCAGGGTGACATTGGTGGAGTGAAAATAAAACTCCGTGCCTATATCCCCGGAAAAATCATAGAGCAACTTGTTCCGCAACAGGGAGTGGTCAATGTCATTAGCGAGAAGCACCCAGTGCTTGCTCGGATAGGACTTCGTTCCCTCGGACGTCTTCTCGCTCCCGAGGCCGAGAAGGTCTGCCTTTTCGGAGAGCTTCACCTTAAACGGGCGCTTGGGACGCCATTTTGTAGAATTTCCCCGCAGCTTTACCTGCCCGGTCCCATTGTACCAGTAATTCTCATCGTTATAGGTATCGTTGCCCACCAGATGAATACGGGTGGTATCCTCCTTCGTGTAATCGTCGCCCACATCATAATACGGAACCAATGTATTTATGTAGATGACAGGCGTCTTGCTGCAGTATATAGACAGCTTTATGCCGCTGACCTCCCCATAAATCATGCACTCCATGTATTTCTCTGTAATCTCCAGGGCTGGATCCTGCGAAGTGGCAATCTGTTCCCACTCCACGATATTACCATCCGTGCCGCTCTTGACCTTTTTTACCGTCCAGCTGATTCCCTCCGTCACCTGCGAGCCGTCTTCCGCTTTGAGAATTTTCAGCGTATCCCCCGGCTTTACATAGGAGTGGTCAAATTTGTATCCATCCGCCTCCGTCGCCGTGCCGCTGTCGTTGATCTCGCTGTCGGCCGCCCGGGCGGTCCGGGGCGCTGCCGCCGGAACAATGCCAACAAGCAGAGCTGCCGTCGCTACATAGCAGATTGCTCTCCGAATCTGCCGCTTCAATCCCTTCATAGTGTTGCCTCCTTTTTTAATATTTTGAAAAATGTTATGCTGATTGTATCATAGTTCTTCCTATTATACCATCTCTATTTCGAAAAGTGGTGTGCAACTTGCATTTTTTTTAATCCAAAATTTTTTCAAAAGTGTGCAGCCAGCACACCAATTCTCAAATTCAATGTTGTATAATTAGGTAATATCTAATTTTACAACACAGACAGGAGGAATGTGTATGAAACATTATTTAATCGCGATCTTTTTATCCTTTGCGATGGTCGTCTCGCTAATCGGGACCGGGGCGGCGCCGAGAGCTTCCGCGGACGCCCAGACGGGCGGCGAGCTGGAATTGGCGAGGGAGCTGGGCTTTTTGACAGACACGCAGGCAAAACGAGTTACGAAGGGCATCAATCAGGTAGAGACCGTGCAGATGATTGCCAGAGTTATTGAGAAAAGCTTTGGCAAGACCGGCAATTTCCTGGCGGATCGGGAAAAGGCCGCCAGCGCGGAGAAAATAGCGACAAGGCACTACTTTTCATCTACCCTGTATTTTGCGGCCTATGAACAGATCAAGAATCCCGCTTATGAAAATTACACAAGCTTTATGGATACCGCTACAAACGACTGGGATGGTTACACTATGCAGCCGGATGCCGCGGTTGTGCTTGAAAAGCAAGACGGCAAAATCGGAGAGGGCAGCATTTTTGAGGATTGCACCGACAGAAGTGACATTAACGGAAATCCGACGGTTGCCTCAATATCCAAGTATGTTTTCCTGGAGGACTTCGGATGCGAGGCGAGCGCGCAGTATCTCTGCACGCTTTACGACAGAGTCTCCGGCCTTCCTGTCATGGAGCTGAACGACAAAAATGAGTTCAAGCCGCAGGACGAAATGACCGCAGGAGCCGCCGCCAGAGCCGTCCTGCGCTATTATCGCAGCCTGGAGCCGGCGGCGGACTACGTTCCCGTACCCGAGGCGGGGACCTATAACAAGGACATTATCACGGATGAGCTTCTCAACAAAAAAAGCAGTCTGCCGGACGCGAGCAATCAGAAGCTTCCCGTGTGGCACGGCGTTCTGGACACAAGGATGGCCTATGTCATACGCACAGCGCTCAACGCCCGCCCCGACAAGGTGTTCCGCGAGGGCGATATCAAGGCATACGCGGATACAGGCTTTAACCACCTCTCTGTTTATACCAGCTTTTCAAGACTCCAGGGAGATCAGTTCAAAAAAAATTATGTAAACAAGGCGCGTCTGGAAGAGCTCGACCGCGTAATCGCCCTGTGCATCCAATACGACATGCACGTTACGATTTCCGCCTATGATCCGCCGAACTCGCCGACATGGACAGCGGGGGCATTCCATCTCGAAAAGTTTGAGGAACCGGGAATGATAGAGGATTTTGCGGATTTTTGGAAAATGCTTGCAGAGCGTTACAAGGGCATCGACAACAAATACCTTGCCTTTGGTCTTTTTACTGAACCTGAATTTGCCAGTGACGAGCAGTACGAGGAGATTATGGGGCCAGCCGTCGACGCCATTTTCTCGGTCGATCCGGACCGTGTTATTATTGCCGACGTGCACAGCGGCGGACTCGCCGGCGAGTCTATGGCAAAAAAGGGCGTTGCGCTCAGCTGCCACCACTACGAGCCGAGAAAATTCTGCGATGTTATGGATCCGAGAGTCCATGAACAGAGTATCCTAGACAACGAGGACGCTCTCCATGCCGTGACATGGGACTATAAGGCGGAAGAAACCTTTGACATTCATTCGTTTGACGATACAAACAACGCCTCCCTGAACGATATACGGGCGGTCGCAAAAAAATACAACGTCGGCTTCATAGTCGGGGAGTTTGGCGTCTTCGGCGGAGACGGCCTGTCAAGATACCGCTATACGGATGAAACAATACAGGCGTTTTTCGAGGATATGACAGGCGCGTTCGATAAGGAGGAAATCGGCTGGGTAGCCGGTGGCGAGACCTACTGGGGATTACTGCAGGGATATCCGAGCGTAACCGGCGCAGAGTATGTTAAGCTGAAAAACAGCAACAGCTACTGCGATCTCAATCTGGCCGCTATTTTCAGAAAAATCAACGGGAAACCGGAAGTTAAGGACGCGCCCTACGACGCCTACCAGGAGGAAGCGGATGTGGACCTGGTCGATGATTCCGAGAGCGGGAGCACAAAGAAAAAAATAAAGATTACCTCTGTTAAGGCAAAGCGCGGGAGCAAAAAAATCACCGGAAAATTATCCGTGAAAAAGGCGACCGTAAAGGTAAAGGTGGGTAAAAAGAAATTCAAGAAGGCAAAGGTGTCAGGAAAGAAATTTACCTTTAAAACCGCCGCACTGAAAAAAGGCACCAAAATTCAGATCAAGGCGACAAAGAAAAATTATAAGGCGGGAACAAAAACAGTAAAGGTGAAGTAAGATTTCTTTTAGTTGAAATGGCATAAAATCTTTTCAGAAAACGGCATGGCCCTGCGGCTGTGCCGTTTCTATTTCCGTTTTTCCCATCCCTATTAAAAGTTGCGACGCGTCGCAACTTTTCCCTTGCAACTTCCGTAAAAAATATTATAAAATTTTTGTGGGATTCATCAAAAAAACCGTATTTATATGATAGATGTGATTCATCCTTATGAAAAGAGGTGACAAGTTGAAAGATCAGGAAATTGTGAAACTATATCATGAGCGCTCCGAAGACGCCATTCACGAGACCGACCTCAAATACGGAAAGCTATGCCGGCGTATTTCTCTGGGAATATTGGGCGACAGCAGGGACAGCGAGGAGGTGGTTTCCGATACATGGATGGCCCTGTGGAACAGTATTCCCCCGAAAAAGCCGGAGCACTTCAAGGCCTATGTGTGCCGTGTGGCAAAAAATCTGGCGTTAAAACGGTATGAATACGAGCACGCCCAAAAAAGAAACTGTAATTATGAGGACTCCCTGGAGGAGCTGAAGGAATGTATCGGAACGGGAAAAAGTGTGGAGGAACATATTTTAGAGCGCGAGCTGACCGAGAGTATCAACCGTTTTCTAGACAATTTTCCCAAGGAAAAGCGGGTATTATTTTTAAAGAGATACTGGTTTCTGTATTCGGTAAAGGAGCTCGCCGGGGAATATCATGTTTCCGAAAAAAATATGTCCATGCGGCTGGCGCGTTTGAGAAAACAGCTAAAAAAATATCTGGAGCAGGAGGGATATGCGATATGACGGAAAAAGAATTATTTAATGCCATTCATCAGTGCAGCGACGAATATCTGACCGAGGCGCTGGAGGAAGGAAGTTCCGAAAAAATTTTATCTGCCGCAAAAAAACGGCGTATATCAATTATCAAGGCAGCGGCGGCGATTGCAATCTGTATTCTGGCGCTCGACATCGGAGTGACCGTCATGGCTGCCAAATCCGATATTTTTCGAACATGGCTGTTTCAGATGTTTGGGGAAGGGAATGTGACAGAGATCAATTCTTCTAAGGAATCTCCTCTCCCATCCGATGACGATATGACGCCTGAAAAGCCGGATGAGGATAAAAGCCTTGCAATCCGCGAAAACACCAGGATTTTAGGCGAGAATGAGAGCTTTATCTGCGAATACCATATGCAGGACGACGCGGAAATAGTGGATACGGTGTATTCAGTCGAAAATAATGATTTGTCAGAGCTGCCGATACTTTCCTTCCGGGGAAATTATGACGGATTTTCATTCTCCTTCCAGTACGCGATAATCCAGAATGAAATCTGCGCCTTTAACTACACGGGAGATATCGACATGGTTTTTCATTATACGGACGGCGATACCGCATATGCGGCCCTGTATGACGGAGATGGTAAAACAGACCGGGAGTGCGTCGCGCAGCTGCATTTAAAAAATCAGGAAATAAATAAAATAACCGGTGACGACGCCCTGTGCAATTTTTTGATGTCGCCTAACGGAAAAACGATTCTGTGCAATTACCGGGCGGATGGCTACTGGACGGTTCTTGATTTGGCAAGCCGGTCGGAAAAACGGGTGGATGGCATCAACGGATACAACCATGCCAGCGAAATTGAATTTGTGGACGATTATCAGATTCTTACCCTAGGCGAGCCCTTTACGGTTAAGAATACCGAATGGTACAGCACTTATCTGATTGATCTTCGCACGCAGAAAATCCTGAATGAATTTAAAGATAACGGAGAAATCAGCATGCGATGGTCCTATGCCTATAAAAACAGAACACTGAAAATTTATGATATAACAAACGGGGACTCCTTTACCGTGGAGCATGTAAAAGAAAAGCTGCACCCCGTTGATAAAAAAGGCTGCTATGTATTATTTGGAAATTTGGAGAATGAAAACGCACCCTTTTATCTTGTTGACTTGAACCACCATTCTTCTATGAAAATAAAATTGCCGGCAAAATTACATTCCGATGTGGAAATTCATCTGGCGGCAAACGCGAAAAAACTTTTGTTTACCAATGATACGGAAGCTTATTTAGTGGATATAAGGAACCTGTAGTGATATGTCCTGATAAAATAATTGCATAAACTTACAAAAAATTAAATTTATGCAGTCAAGTGCGTAAACTTGTAAGATGAAAATGGAGGCACTTTATTCGAAAAATATCTCTCCCGGATTCTCTCTATTCTGCCTCCATTTTCATACTCATTTTCGTATTTTGAGCTACTTAAGGTAGGAATCCCACAGCGTCGCTCCTTATTTTTGTGCATTGCACGAATTTGGGTAATGTTATTGTTCTATCTTAATAAAAGGATACTGGCCATATGTACTGTCTTCATTCCATTCCTTAATACTCACTACATCTACATTTTCAATCAGTTTAATTCCCGTGTTAATATTTTTCTGTAACGCAAACGGCAAGTTTATCCTCATTCGTTCTCTTAACCTTTTGCGCATCGTGGAATCATCATTTGGTGTCTCCACAACATAAATATACTGAACGGGTTTCGATTTGCCTAACAAATATAAATAATGGCATGAATCATAAAACTTGCGTATTACAGAGTGAAATTTACTATCATCCAGAGGATTAAAAGGCTTTGTTTTATAGTTTAATTCAATCGCCTTCTTTGTATTTGAATTTTTGTACTCCATAATCATAATTGACTCCGCATTTTCAATAACAAAATCCGCGTCAGCGAGCTGTACCTTTGCATCATGATATATTTGATGCATCTTATCTGTCGCCCATACAGCTTGGGAATAGTCCAGCCCATACTCCCCATTTTCTTCTATAAAAACTTTTTTCATCATAAGCACCTCACATATCATACACTTCATCAAGCAGTCTATCATCAGCCATCATAATATGGTTTGGCCTCAAATCTTCCATCTTATATGCCGAAACCCCATACACTTCTGCCTCTCCCTTATCCTCCCCATTTATACCCAATGATTTTTCTATAGCCTCTGGCAGCTCCTCTGTCCCCTTGTAAAGATTATGAAACATTACCTGCTCTTTTTTACTTCGCCGAATCTCTAAATATTTAGCAAAATTGTAGCTGTGTGTCGCAATAAATATCTGTACTCCATTTTTCTGAAGTTCAAGAAGGATATTCGCAACAAGCGGGTATAATTCCGGGTTTAAATTTGCCTCCGGTTCATCCCATAATAAAACAGACCCCTTTTCCAACAGGCCATTCCGAATCAGTTTCCACAACAATCCAAGTTTACGCAAGCCTTCCGCCTCGAGAGAAAAATCAATCCTTCTTCCATCCTTCTTCAATACATAAAATGTATCTTTATCCAGAATTACTGTCCCATCAATCACATTACTTATTTCATCCAGAATGTTCATACAGGAATCTGGTATTTCTCTTGTCTCTGGCAGTGAAGCATTTACAATAATATCAACCTGCGTTCCATCAAAAGGCATATTGTACTTCTGATTCAGGGCTAAAAACCCCTTGGCATGCGAGAGCATCTCCGTTGTCGGAATAAATATGGACGGGATATTTAATCCAATCCAATTATCATAATTAAAAATTCCATCATGCGACAAACTGTCCTCGAATACATGTGTTCCATCGGATACTTTATAATAACAATAGTCCTC